>JBPBPY010000098.1:0-6018 GCA_050954505.1 Janthinobacterium lividum | reverse complement strand
GCCTGACGCCGCCCGCTTCGCTTGGCAGATTTCTACGACGCCGACGCCTCGACTGCCCCATCCCCCTGCGGCGGCAAACACTTGTTGGCCGCCAGCAATTCGCCAAAGGCTTCCACCGCCAACGGCCGGCTGAAATAATAGCCCTGGATTTCATCGCAGTCGTGGCGCCGCAGGTAAGCCAGTTGTTCCAGCGTCTCCACGCCTTCGGCAATGACGTGCAGTTTCAGATTGTGCGCCAGCGAGATGATCGACATGACAATGGCTGCGCCATCGGCGTCGCGCACGATGTCGGCAACGAAGGATTGATCGATCTTCAGTACATCGATTGGAAAACGTTTCAAATGCGACAGGCTGGAATAGCCGGTGCCAAAATCGTCCAGCGACAAGGAGACGCCCAGGTCTTTCAGGCTGCGCATGATGGCAATGGCCTGGTCGACATTGTGCATCACCAGGCTTTCGGTCAACTCGATATCAAGCTGGGTTGCGGCCAGGCCGCTGTCGGCCAGCGCCGCCGCGACCACGGCAACGATGCTGTTGTGTTCGAACTGGCGTGCCGAAAGGTTGACCGCCACGCGCAGGTTTGGATAACCGGCATCGTGCCAGGCGCGGTTCTGGGCGCAGGCAGTGCGGATGACCCAGGCGCCGATCGGCACGATCAGGCCGGTCTCTTCGGCCAGCTTGATGAATTCGGCTGGCGAAACCATGCCGCGGGTGGGATGGCGCCAGCGGATCAGCGCTTCCATGCCGGCCAGCTGGCCCGTTACCAGGTCGACCTGCGGCTGGTAATGGAGAATGAATTCCTCGCGCTCGAGCGCATGACGCAAATCGTTTTCTGCCACCAGCCGCTCGGTTGCCGCGCTGTTGATATCCATCGTATGGAACTGGAAATTGTTGCGGCCGCGCGCCTTGGCTTCGTACATGGCGATATCGGCGCGCTCCAGCAAGGCATTTGCGCTGCCCCCGTCGTGCGGATAGATGGCCACACCCATGCTGCAGGTCAGGCAGAAAGTCTGGCGGCGGAATTCGATGGGCGCGGTCACGGTGTCGACCAGGCGCTGCAAGGCGACGGTGGTCAGATTGCCCGCACTTTGCTCCGGCAGAATGATCACGAATTCATCACCACCCAGACGCGCCACGGTATCGATTTCACGCACCGAATCCTGCAGCCTGGCAGCAATGATCTTGAGGAATTCGTCGCCGATGCCGTGGCCAAAGCTGTCATTGATGGCCTTGAAATGGTCGAGGTCGATGAACACCACCCACAGGCAGCGTTTGTAGCGGTCGGCGGCAGCCACCGCCTGGTTGAGTCGGTCCTTCAACATGCTGCGGTTGGCCAGGCCCGTCAAGGCGTCATGCGTGGCCTGGTACTGCAGGGAGGCTTCATGGTTCTTGACTTCGGTGAGGTCGTACTGCGAAGCCACGAAGTGGGTGACATGGCCATCGCCATCGGTCACGGGCGCCACATGCAGGTGGTTCCAGAACATGGAACCGTCCTTGCGGTAATTGCGCAGCACCGCATTGCCGCAGCGGTGTTCGCGCAATGCCAGCCGGATTGCCTGCAGCCCTGGCTGGTCGCGGTCTTCACCCTGCAGGAACTTGCAGTTGCGCCCTACCGTTTCCTGGCTCGTGTAGCCGGTAATGCGTTCGAAAGCAGGATTGACATATTCGATCAGGAAGTCGGGCGATGCAGCGCTGGTGATGGCCATGGCATTCGGGCTGGCCTCGATGGCACGATAACGCCAATGCAAGCCAAGGCCCTCATCGCCGCCTGCACGGCGCGCGGGCAGCTCGGCCAGCAGTGCATGCTCTGCCAAGGGAAAATCCTGTTCTGACTGGTTCGGCATGGACATCGATGGCACGGGTTAAGACCGATAACCAAAGTCCAGCTGGCGGCCTGATTGAAAGTAAGCGCGGCGAAATGCGTACTCATGAGCGCCCATTCACGCCGACGTGCGCAGGAGCGCATACCGGCCGGCAACAGCGCCGCTGGTCATTCGTTCCACCGCTGTGCACCGCCCGCGACCCTCGCCAAACAACGGTGCCCAAACGCAAGATTAACACAGATATTTTCGAATAGAAATAAATGGACTCCTGCGCCCTTTTGCATCAGTGCCGATTCCCTGCACCCAAGCGCGTCAAAGCGCCAATCAGGACCCTGCCTGGCTGCGCCGCGCTGTTGCCTTGGCTTTTGGCTTGGCCGGCGTCTTGACGGACGCTTTGGCACTGGCCCGCGGCTTGGCGAGCGGCCCCTTCATAGCCGCTGTACCGGCGGTGCGCGCTGTACTGCGCGCCTTGGCACCGGCTGGCCGGGTAGCGCCGGCTTGACCCGCATCAGCGGCGGACTTGCCCAGGCCAGGCGCCATGGCGGTGTCGACAGCCTGCTTGAACTGGTTCTGCAACAGGTTCCA
Organism: Janthinobacterium lividum; assembly: GCA_050954505.1. Taxonomy (GTDB): domain Bacteria; phylum Pseudomonadota; class Gammaproteobacteria; order Burkholderiales; family Burkholderiaceae_D; genus JAQGMO01. The sequence goes on along the minus strand of JBPBPY010000098.1, from coordinate 3,610 downwards.
CCATGCTGCAGGGTCGGCAAACGGCACAGCCGGCAGTGCAGCGGCATCCGACTGCGGTGTTTCCGGCGCCAGTTTGCCGCCGGCGTTTTCCACCTCGGGCTGGGGAACAGGCGAAGTGTTGACCTGCGCGGCGCTGCCGGCAGTTTCCTGCGCTGCTGGCGGCGTCGCCATGAACGCGGAAAAATCGAAGTTGGGTGCCGGCGTGCCGGCCTCCGGGACCGCCGGCTTGACCATGGCAGTCATGCTGTCGCTCATGCTCTTGAGTGCCGACAGCGTGCCGCTTTGCACCTCGAGCGCCTGGATGGTCCCGCGCAGCATGTTCATGTTCAGCGTCAGCCACGACTCGACTGCCTTGAGGTCGGCGATCTGCTTGTCGATCTCTTCGATCGACAGCGTTGGCATGGTCATGCCGGGAATTTTCATGCCGCCGCCCCACAGATTACGGATAAATTCAAGTGTCTCGCCCATGGCATCGGCGCCGGCGAGATTCGGCATACTGGACTGGTTCATGGCACACCTCCTTGATTGAACCATCGAGAGTAACAGATTGCGGGTGACAAACAAACCACCGGCAGCAGCCGGGAGCAAGCCGGCCAGCGGAGCAGGTCACGCTGCGCTGGCGCAGCATTTGTGCAACGGCCGGGTGGCAACATGGCAGCGGTCCGCGCATCTGTTTACACTGGCGGCATGGATCCCGTTTACCGCACGATCAGCAGCACCGAGCCGCAGCGCGCCACCACCGTGGCGCGCTGGACTGGCGTGCTGGCGCTATCGGCGCTGTTGCACTGGCTGCTCATCAGCCTGGCGGGCAACAGCCTGCACTTTCCTGCCTGGCCTGGTCATCCACAAGCCGCCGGGCCAGCCGTGCAAGTCAGGCTGGTGGCACCAGCGCCGCAGCCAGCGCCGGTGCAACAAGTCAAGCCTGCCGCTGCGCCAAGCCCGGCGCCGGCAGCAGCAGTGCGTCCAAAACCTGAACGGCGTTTTGCCCGGCGCCAGCCGCCGGCTGCGCCAGCTCCGACGCAGCCGCTGGTTCCCCGGCTGCAGGCCTCGCCACCCGCTGTGCCGCAGATGCAGGCCAATGCCACTGCCGCGCCGGTCGCCGAAGTCCCGCTTCAGCAAGATCCTGACGCGGCTGCAACCGGCGAACAGTCTGCAAACCTGGCTGCACCAGCCGAGCCTGAGGCTGCCCAGCCGGCATCGGCCAGCGCCGTGGCAGCCGAAGCGCCAGTCCAGGCACCCATGCCGGCGCCGCTGCACAGGATCGTCCCGCCGCCCTCGGCAGTTTTGAAATACAGTGTGCAGGCGCTGCGCGACGGCCAGGTGGTCCATGGCAACGGCAAGATCACCTTCCAGCAGGATGGCACACAGTACAGCGTCGATGGCGAAGCCGGCATCCTGTTTTTCACCGTACTCAATTTCCGCAGCAGCGGTGAAATCGACCACTGGGGAATTTCGCCGGTACTGTATTCGGAAAAGCGGTTCCGCAAATCGGCCACCAATACCCATTTCCAGCGCGAAGCCAACCTGATCACCTTCTCAGCGTCGACGCTATCGTATCCGCGCGCCGGCGGCGAACAGGACCGCGCCAGTCTGATCTGGCAACTGGCGGCCATCGGACGAGGTGATGCCAGCCTGTTTGCGCCCGATGCCAATTTCGATTTCTTCGTCGCCGGTGTGCGGGACGGCGAACCGTGGCGCCTGCGCGTGATCGGCCAGGAACCGGTCGACGGCGGCGCTGGCGCAACCCAGGCCTGGCATCTGGTCAGGCTGCCGCGTCCAGGTTCTTACGAACAGCAGCTCGATATCTGGCTGGCCCCACAACAGCAATGGTTTCCGGTGAAGCTGCGTTTTACCGAAACCAATGGCGACTATCTCGACATGGCGCTTTCCAGCACCACCCTGACGGCTGCGCCCGAACCCGTGGCAAGCATGCCGGTTGGCGGCGAGATCAAATGAGCGCCGCGATGCCGGCAGCATGCTGGTGCTGCGCCCTGGCCCAAGCCCGGCAGCGGGCCAGTGTAACTGCGGTGCGCAAACGCGATTCAGGCAAGGCATGACGAAGCATTGCATAATCGCGTCATGAACTTATCAAAATGCATACCTGTCTTCAAGAACGCCGTCCTGCTGTTCGCAGCTGCCACTGCGCTGGTCGAGCCTGTCGTAACCCATGCTGCAGAGAACCCCAGGTACACAGTCAACCTGCCACCTTCGGCAGAACTGGCCTACACACTCAAGGCCAGCTTCAGCGGCATTCCCCTGGGTGGCGATGCCAAGGTTGCCTGGACCAATGAAGGCGATGGCGCACAGCGCACCTACCAGGTTGTCACCGACGCCCGCGCGGCCTTGTTCGGCAAGATCCTCGATGAAAAAAGCACCGGTGCGGTTGACGCATTCGGACTGGCACCGGCAAGCTACAACCAGAAACGCTACCGGCGCGACCCCAGCAGCGCCAGCTTCGACCGCCAGGGCAGGAAGATCAGCTTCGGCGAGTCCGACCAGACCTATCCGATCAAAGGCGGCGAGCAAGACCGCAGCAGTGCAATCTGGCAATTGATCTCGATTGCACGTGGCGCGCCGGCCAAGTTCAAACCCGGTTCGAAGTGGACCATGTTCGTCGCTGGCCAGCGCGATGCCGAAGCCTGGACCTTCATCGTCGACAAGGCAGAAAAAATCACCCTGGCGCAGGGTGAAACGGCGACCGTGCACCTGATAAAATCGCCGCCGGCCGACTCGAAGGAACAGCGCATCGACATCTGGCTGGCGCCATCCCTCGAGTGGTATCCGGTGCGGCTGCGCTACACGGATGGCAATGGCGACTTCATTGAACAAAACCTCGATTCCGTCAACAGGAAATAAGGTCGCTGCAGGAGGCCCCGGCTGAAGGCATCGCCAGGAACGTGCGCCGCAAGCTGCCCGGAAATTTCGACGACAATGGATGAAGAACATGGAAACACGGCGCGGCGCACTGGTACTGTTTAGCGGCGGACAGGATTCGACCACCTGTCTGGCCTGGGCACTGGCACGTTACGAACAGGTTGAAACCATCGGCTTCGATTATGGCCAGCGCCATGCGATCGAGCTGAGCGTGCGGCCGGCGCTCCTGCAGGCCCTGCGCGCGCTGGATGCGGTCTGGGCGGCGCGGCTGGGTGAAGACCACATGATCGACCTGTCGCTCATTTCCAGGATTTCCGATACCGCGATGACCAGCGATGTCGAAATCACCATGCAGGCCAATGGCTTGCCCAACACCTTCGTGCCGGGCCGCAATTTGCTGTTCCTGACAGTGGCAGCCACTGTTGCCTATCGGCGTAACCTCGATGTGCTGGTCGGCGGCATGTGCGAAACCGATTTTTCCGGTTATCCCGACTGCCGCGACGACACCATCGAAGCGCTGCAGAAAACCCTCAACCTGGGCATGGCCACCGACCTGGAAATTGCCACCCCGCTCATGTGGATCGACAAGGCCGCAACCTGGCAACTGGCCGCCACCCTGGGCGGCGCCGCCCTGGTGGAACTGGTGCGCACCGGCACCCATACCTGCTATCTCGGCCAGCGCGGCACACTGCATTCCTGGGGTTATGGTTGCGGCACTTGCCCGGCCTGTGCGTTG
>JBPBPY010000496.1:0-6047 GCA_050954505.1 Janthinobacterium lividum | reverse complement strand
GCAGGTACAGCACGAGTGCCAGGGTCAAATGAAAAAAGCGTGGCAGGCGTTGTGAAAAAAGATACACGGTCAGCATTGGCAATACAGTCAATTCGTTGGTGAGCAAAGTGGGCCAGGGTCTGCAGAAGCCGCGCTGCAGCGAAACACAAAGGTCGGGGAGACAAGCAATTCTGGCGCTGTCGCCCGTGCACGGGGAATCATGGGCAGGTTGTGGTGCCGAACCGTACTGCGCCATCGTGCTTTTCGCTGCGCAGACTGCCAGCGCACAGATTCCGGGACGAATGATCGCAGAAAAAATTGATGTATATCATGATGTAAGCCATGAATTTAACGACTTGTTAACCTTTTCCGGAACCACTGGGCAGGAAAAACTTCCAACCCTGATTGCAGCAGCAAGCAAGGCTACCCGGAGGGGCATATGACCAATGAATCAAGTCGTTTCAACGAGCAGGAACCCGGCGGTTTGCCGGGCCGTGCGAACAGCGACCAGCCGGTACCGGCGCTGGCGCAAACCGAAGCAGACAGCATGGCGCCGGCAGGCGCAGCACCGGCCCACGGGCTGGCCGCGCATTCCGGCAAACTGGCCATTGGTGTTGCGGCCACGCTTGGCATGATGATCTACTACAACTGGCGCGAACGCCGCCTGGCCAAGCAGGACCCGGAAGGCCATGCCCGCCTGCAGCGTCTGAAAGCCGGAGTCAGGAATCAACAAGGTTATTGCTGCCCTGGCGGTCAATGATCTGAGGCATGCGGCGCCTGTCGGCAACGCCAAGATGGCAGCGCATGCGCCCTGGTTGACTCAGGGCTTAACGCCAGCCGGCGTCGCATCGAGCAACGCCGCCGCATGGCGCAGGATTGCAGCAGCCTGCGCCTCATCGGCCACCGCCGACAGACTGGAATGAATGGCGCCATACAGGGCTTCCAGTTCGCTTTTGCTGGTACAGGCGGCCACTTGCTGGCGCAGCAGATACCCATCGTGGCCGAGTAATTCATCCAGTGCATTGGCCAGATGGGCACGCGTCAAGAGCAGGGCCTGGCGCCTCTGCAGGATTTGCTGGTCGGCAGTCAATTCCCCCAATGCTGGCGCCGGCTGCCTGGGCGCGGCACCGCTGCGCCCAGGCGCGCTGGCCGACTGGCGTGCTGCGCCGGGACTCGCCGGCGTGGCGGCGCGCGCGTCCGTGCGCCTGGACAATGCCGGAAGTACCGCTTGCTCTGCTTCCGCGGCCGGCGGTTGTTGGTCCGGTGGTTGGTCCGGTTGTTGTAATTCAATCACTTCCAGCAAACCCATGTCCTGCAATGACTGCAGCGCTGCCGAGACATCCTGTTTCGATGACAACATTGCATTGAGTTCACTCAAGGGTTTGATGCCATCGACAAGCAACAATACGGTACGCAAGCGGGCCGGCAAACCGCGCGAGCGTTGGCGGATTTCCACCGCACCGGCTGCGGTTTTCCGTGGAATGGCGTGATCGTTGAAAGTCATGGGCCAGGACATCCGGGTGAATTTTGCAAAACCGTTGGATCGTCATGCAAACCGGCATGGTTAACCAGGGGTGCCGTGGTAGTCTACAACTTGCCGTACCGGTCTGACCGGCAAGTACCGGTTTTGCCCGAAATCGCCGACAGGCTCGGGTAAAATCGTTGTTTTGACCTGACATTGACGGTGCGGCTTGGGCAGGATGGTAATGCTTCAATGGTTCACTTAAAAGGGCGTGACAATGAAACAGGCAATCTTCACCGCATTCATGGCAGTCTTGTTTGGCACTGCCTTGGGCGGCTGCACCACTGCCAATGTCGTACGTGGTCCGATGGCGGTGGGTGCGGACATCGGTGGCCTCGATGGTGTGGTGGGCAAACCGGCCAAGCCTTGAACGCTGGTTCAAGCCGGCCATGAAAATTGCGCCGCCGGGCCACCGGAGGCGCTGTCCATCGGCAAAGGATGGCAAGACTGCGCAGCACCGGTAAAGGAATCTGCTGCCACAGCGGCTTTCGCAAATGGCAGGGACGCCGCGCAGAACGGCCGTAGCGGAATGGCGTCTTATTTCATTGCCTTGGCGTCAGCCATGGCTTTTTTATAGGTTGCCTTGGCCTCCTTGCTGGCAGCGTCTTCCTTGGCGCTGGCGTCCTTCTTGCACGCACTTTGTTCCTTGCCACTGAGCTTGCTGCATTCTGCCTTTGCCGCTTTTTCATCGGATTGGATCTTTGCCTTGGCAGCCTTGTAGTCGCCTTCGGCAGTGGCCTTGGCAGCCTTGGCATCTGCCTTGGCCGCGTCGGCGGCGTGCGCCGGCATGGTGGTTGCCAGCGCCATCAGGCCGGTGCACAGCAATGTGACGAATGTTTTCATATCGATCTCCTGTTTGAACGTTGGAGACTACAGAATAGGCGGCAGCGCCAGCGCGGTCTGTTCGCTGATTAACATACCCATATCCCTGCTCTACCATGCAATCGACCGGGGATGAATCGGAATTTGCCGTGAAAAAAATCCGTGTGCTGTTTCATGTTACCCATCTCAGGCGCGGTGGCGGCATCGAATCTTCTTTGATGAGCTGGTTGCGCATCCTTGATCGCCAGCGTTACGAGGTCGGCCTGTCGATCGCCTATCCCGGCGCCGACATCGATGCGGTTTTCCGCCCATGGTTGCCGGCTGATGTACCGGTGACCATCCTCGGGCCCCAGCCCTGGCTGTCGTCCTGCCGCACTCTGAAGAAGGAAGGCCGGCTCGGACTTGCCGGCCTGGTCTATGAAGAACTGTTGCTGCCGCAACTACGCAAGCTGGTGTTTCGCAAACGCATAGAAACACTGGCAGCGCAATACGACCTGGTGATCGACTACGATCTTTCGCTGGCACGCTTTGCACCGCAACTGCGCCAGCGCACCGGCAAACCGCTGGTGGGCATCAGTCACTTCAGCCTGACACAGAAATTGTCGATTGCCGCGCGCGACCGGCGGGAGCGCCGCTACCTGGCGCGCGCCCGGCACTACCAGCGGTATGACCGGCTGGTGGCAATCTGTGCCGCCATGCGCGCCGAGGCGCAGGCATTCTTTCCGGCTTTTGCCGACCGCTTCACGACCCTGTATCCGGGATTCGACCTCGAGGAGACACGGCGCCGCGCTGCCGGTGCCGTGCAGCTGCCGCACACGCCGTACATGGTGACAGTCACCAGGCTCGAAGAAAGCCAGAAAGATGTCCAGACGCTGCTGCGGGCGTTTGCCCTGATGGTGCAGCGCCATGGCGTGAAGCTGCAGTTGCAGATCGTGGGCGAAGGACGCGACCGGCCGGCGCTGGAACACCTGGCGCGCGAACTCGGCATTGCCGGCCAGGTGCATTTCACCGGTTTTCTCGCCAATCCCCTGCCCCTGGTCGCTGCTGCGCAGCTGCTGGTACTGAGTTCGAAACTGGAGGGATTGCCGACGGTATTGATCGAAGGACTGATCCTTGGCCAGGTGCTGGTCAGCTCGGATTGCCCAACCGGTCCGCGCGAAATCCTTGACGACGGGCGCGCCGGCCTGCTGGTGCCGCCCGGTGACGTCGAAGCGCTTTGCGCGGCCCTGCTGCGCGCACTTGGCGACGACGGCCTGCGCACGCGCCTGCGTGCAGCGGCCAGCGTTCATGGCCAGACGTTTGGCACCCAGGCTTTTGCCGTGCGTTTCGACCGCCTGGTCGAGGAACTCCTGCCGCAGCAGGCCGGTGCGCCGTCACAGCAGCGTTGACGGGTGCCGCCATGCCGGAGCCGCGCAGGCGCGGCCTCAAGGCATGCCGGCGCTGCTGGCGTGCTGGCCGGCGAACTGGCGCAAGGCCGCCAGCAGCCGGGCATTGTCGACCGGCTTGACCAGGTGCAGATCGAAACCGGCCTCCAGGGCAGTGCGGCGATCGGACTCCTGTCCATACCCCGTCATGGCGATCAGCGTCATGTGGCGCAGGGCTGGATCGCTGCGAATCTGCCGTGCGACGTCCAGGCCGCTCATGCCCGGCAGGCCGATGTCGACAATCGCAAGGTCGGGCTTGTCGGCGGCGGCACGCTGCAGGCCATCGATGCCATTGCCGGTTTCCAGCACCACATAACCCTGCAAGCCGAGCATTGCCGCCATCATTTCACGGCTGTCGAGATTGTCTTCGATCAGCAGCACGCGGCCCGGCTGGAATTGCGCGCCTGCTGTCACCGCGGGTGCGCTTGGCACCGCAGCCTGGCCGGCAAGCGGCAGGCGCACGGTGAAGCGGCTGCCATGTCCCAGGCCGGCGCTGCTGGCACCGACTTCGCCGCCATGCAGGGTCACGAGCTGGCGCACCAGCGTCAGGCCAATGCCCAAGCCGCCCTGGGCGCGGTCCAGTGTTGCCGCGCCCTGGGTAAACAGGTCGAAGACATGTGGCAGCAATTGCGCCGAGATGCCAATACCCGAATCGCTGACCGACAGCCAGGCTTCGTTGCGTTCGGCATGCACGGCAATATCGATGCGCGCCCCCGGGCCGGTATATTTGAGCGCATTGCCGATCAGATTGTTGACCACCTGTTCGGCCCGCGTGCGGTCGGCTTCGATCCATGCCGGATGCAGTTCCGCGTTGAGCAGGCGATCACGCGTGCGTCCTGACGCATGCAGGGCATCGATGCAGGAACCCACCATCTCGGCCAGGTCCAGACGCTGCATGTTCAATGCAACCTTGCCCGTCGTGACCCGTGCGACATCGAGCAGGTCATCGACGATATGGGCCAGGTTTTCACTCTGCCGCTGCAGGATTGCGCGCGCACGGCTGGCCATGGCCGGCGACGCCGCATCGAGGTTCATGATGGTGACGGCACCGCTGATGGCGGCCAGTGGATTGCGGATTTCGTGCCCGAGCATGGCCAGGAACTGGTCTTTGGCCTGGTTTTGGCTCTCTGCCAGGCGCCGGGCTTCCTGCTCCTTGCCCAGCAACAGGATGCGTTCGGCTTCGATCTTGCGCAGCGCCGCCCGATCGGCTTCGAGGATCTGGCTGGCCCGCACCAGTGCCGCCTGCAGGGTGTTGACTTCGCTGACCCATGAGCTGAGCGGCTCCGGTTTTTCACCGCGCCCAAGTGCGGCTGCCGCGCGCGCGGCGCGGTCGATCGAACTGACCAGCAAGCCACCGAGCAGCATTGCCATGCCGGTTGCCAGTACCACGGCAGCCAGCAGGCCGAAGGCGGTGACGATGGTGGCGTGGCGCGCCGAAGCCTCGATTGCCGCCACCGGTACGGCCACGGCCACGGTCCAGGCCGACAACGGCGAATGGGTGAATACCTGATACGAATCGATGCCTTCGATGGTGGCGACCCGCACTTCGCCTTCCGCACGTTCGGCGGCAGCCCGCACCAGGCCGGCTGCGGCCGGCGTGCCGCTCAAGCCTTCGCCATTGTGGCTGCGGGCGATGAAGCGGCCCTGGCGGTCGAGCACTGCCACGACCCAGCCCTCGGGAATGCTGGCGCGCGAAATGGCCCGTTGCAGATAGGTCGCCGTGAAGGCAGTGGCGAGCACATAGCGCTGTCCGGCGTCGACTGGCACCGGAACATTCACCGTGGTGACGGTGTGCTTGGACATGGCACCCATGAACAGGTCCGACACCAGCATGGTGCGCGTGGCCATGACCTGGCGCACGCGCTCGCGCGCGCTGCCGGGCGGGATGGGCGCGCCATACGGTACCAGGGTATTGAACAGCTGGCGCCCTTCGGCATCGAGCAGGGCGACCCAGCTGCCATCGCCAGGCACGGCAGTGACGGCCTGGCGATAGAACCGGTCGAGGTCGCCATTGGCGAGATATTCGGAAGCTGCCAGCACATGCATGGCTGCTGCCGCGCTGCCGATTTCCTTGTCGATGATCAGGCTGGTCGAACGCGCTGTTTCATGCATGCTGCGCAAGACGGCCGAGCGTTCCGAGTCGAGCAGCATTTTCAGCGCCGCTGCTGAAAAGATCACCACCGGGCCGACGATTGCCAGCGCCATGAGAGCGAGGAAACTGCGAATTTTCACTTAGGAATTCCGTCAGTGTGGCACGCCGCCGCGCCTTGGTAAGGGGTTGTGGAGCGGATCGTCAAGCT
>JBPBPY010000484.1:0-6049 GCA_050954505.1 Janthinobacterium lividum | reverse complement strand
CAGGGCGATGGCGATCAGGATGTATTTCCAGAGTGGATAACGATTCATATCTTTTACGTCCCAGACGTTCCATGTATCAGCGGCGGCGGCCGAAGTGGCCGCTGCCCTGGCGGCACCAGCATTGCCACCCAGGCGACGAACATGCTGCCATGGCAAATCCGGCAGCATCCATCGACAACGATTACAGCGACTTGATGGTGCCCTTCGGCAGCAGCGTGGCGATGGCATTCTTTTGCACCGGAATTTCCACACCGGTAGAAATCTCCAGCGTCACATAGGCATCGGTGACCTTGCTGACCTTGCCCAGGATGCCGCCGGCGGTGACGACTTCGTCGCCCTTGGTCAGCGCATCCATCATCGATTTCTGTTCTTTCTGACGCTTCATCTGCGGGCGGATCATGAGGAAATACAGCACCACGAACATCAGGATGATGGGCAGGAAACTGGCGATGTTGCTGTCCAGGCCAGGAATGCTGAATGATTGCGCGTAGGCATTGGAAATGAACACTTGTTGCTCCAGAGGTATGAGTTGGATCGTGATCCGGTCGCAAATTCCGCTTGCCGGCCGCTGTGGGACCGGAGAATTTGCGTGGCATTTTAATTAACCCGGCATTTTAGCACTGCATTGCCGCCCCGCTGGGCTCGCCGTGCACTGACGGATACTCTGGAAAATCCTAAGCCGGGCGGCCAGCGCTTGCCCGGCAAAACCGCCTGGAGCTGGCTCATTGGCGCAGCTTGCATACCCGCGCCGTCCTCGGGCTACTCAGCAGTTCCAGTGATGGGCAGCTGCCCGAACCTGTCACGATGTTCGCCCCCCTGCACAGGGTTTGCAATCTGCTGGAAAAAATCTCTGCAAGACATGCACAGCCGGCTGCCGATGTGGCGTGCGCCTGGGCCAGCGACGACCGCTGGCAGGAGGAATGCGGTCAACGGGAAGTGGTGGAGTGGGAAAGCTGCTCCCGAGCTGCCTGCTTTATCCAGCGAGCACGGTGGGAAAAGATTGCCGGGTTGGCGAAGGAGCCGTCTTGCGCACCGGCGCGCATCTTGGCAATGGACTGGCGCTACCGGACCACTGGATTGTCGCGACGTCGAGCCGGGTAACAGAATTTACCCATGCATTGCCGCAAAACCAATCTCATCGCTGCATTTTGACCGGCAACCTGAAATTGGGTAAGGACGTGCGCCTCTCTGGTCCGGTGCGTTTTGGCAAACACGTCGAAATTGTCGCGGGCAACCTGCCTGCTCATATCAGCATCGCCGACCATGCGCGTATCGATCATCTGGTCGGCGCCGGCACGCTGCCGGCCGGCACTGTAATTCATGGCAACCTGGATGTAAAAATCGGTGCGACGGTTGGCAATCACGTCAGTCTTGGTGCAAACGTGGTCCTGGCTGAACACTGCATCGTAGGCGATGGTGTCACGCTGGGTGATTTCGTCAAGCTCGGCCCCGGGATCTCGCTGGGGACGGGATGCATCGTGGAAAATGGAATTCTGGTCAAGCATGCGATTGACCCTGGCTGCAAAGTCATCCTGCAAAGAATTTACCGTCCGGATGGTTCGACGCTTGTCGATGGCGAACGTTTGCAGGAATTTATCGCTGCTGCGACCGATTCCCACCCTGGCCAGACCTTCCGTCTAACACCGGCCGGACCCGCCCCGCTTGCCGCAATGATTACCCGGCCGGTTTCCACTGCCACTGCGGTTTCTGCCAGCACTGCGGCCCCCACTGCCACCAGTGTCCCGGCTGCCACGCCCTTTTCCACTTCCACCGTTGTATCGACCGTCTCGCCTGCGACGCCTGCCACGCCCGCGCTTGCTGTCACCGGGCTCGAGGTCGCCGCCCCTGCCAGCGCTGCCGTTGCGCTACCGAACCTTGCGCCTGTCAGCACTGTCGATACAGTCCCGAATGCCGCCACCATTGCGACGGCCACTGCAGTGTCGAATGCCACGCCCCTTCCTGCTGACATTGCGGCGCAGACGGCAACCGGCACTGCTTCCCCTGCCTCCATTCCCGATACCATCGATTTGACACGAGAACAGACCGCGTCAGGCTCGGAGCTGCCGACCCATTGCGCACAGAGCCGGCCAGCCATGGCAGCCGACAAGGCAGCATGCTGGTCTACCCACGCTACCTGCTTGTACCCGCCCGACTGGGCGATTGTCTTCCACTATCTCGCCACCACGTTCCCCTAACGCGTTTCCTTCAGCAATCATTGTGTGTCCCGGTATCCTGATCGCGCCAGTGCGGAAAAGGTCGTTGCGGCAATTTCACGCTGTCGCGAGGGTATCAATCCGGCCATCATTATAGAAAAAGTCGCCTGCAATGTTGCGCTGTCTGAAGCGGATTGGACTGCATTGCGTGCGCGTGCCCTCGAGCGGTCCCCGATCGACCCCGACGCCGGCCCGGACCCGGCAGCGGCATCGGAGGGCGGTGTTTTGCTGAAAATACTGACAAAGTTTGCCAGCTTGCTGGCAAACTTTGTCAGGCAGGAACCCGTACAGGCCGAAAACCTCGATGGCGGCGACGATGCGGACACATCATTGCGAACACTGCCGAGCGGGCGTCTGCTGTACAAACAGGCGCTTTTGCAGCAAATTTGCGCGATGCTGCAGGTAGAAGCTTTCCAGCATGGTGCATGCGAGGACACCAATGCGCAGGGTGCACAGGCCTATCTTTTTCAGAGTCCGCTGCCACATTGCTCGACGCCGGAACAAGCCAGACAATATTTGGCCCGGCAGCAGGATTTCGTCAACCGGATCGAAGGGCAACCCTGCATTGCGATGGCGCAGCAAAACCTGAATTTGCTGGTCGGCACGCTGCAGGCGTCATTGCTGGAACATATCACGGCGGTGGTGCGGCTCGGTCTGCCATGGCGCAAAAACCACTTCAGCAGCAGTTTTTTGAAAACCGGCGGGCAGTCGATGCTGCACCTGCTTGATCTGGCGGCGCAGTGCGGCATCCACCAGCTCGCCAATTTCCATGCCGCATTCGTCGCCTTGCGCAACGGTTTCCAGGGCAGCGATGCGCCGCAAAGCACGGCATCGAGAGACCTGCTGTTTGACAACGCAGTGCACAGCTTGCTATCGGTCTGGCCGCATGACTATCTCGAGAGTTCTCCATGGCGGCATCCCTATTTTCACAACTGGCTGGTCGAATCAAATTCGCAGATCCATGGCGCGCTGTTGTATCCGCTGGCGGTCATCGGCGCCAATTGCCGGCTTGCCTCATCCGTCATCCTGCGCATGGGTGCGAAGCTCGGGGCAGGAATCGTCTTGCCATCAGGCTGGATCGTGGAAGCCAATGGAAAAGTGGACCGGTTCGACCACCACGGGATGTCCGCCGCCAGCTGCGGCAGCATATTGAACGGCGACCTTGCACTGGGCAAAGGCGTGCATCTGCTTGGGCCGGTGCGTTTTGGAAAAAATGTTGTCGTCAGTGCCGGAATAACCTTGCCCGCCGGCGTCGTGATTGCCGACAATGCACGCATCGACGCCTTGCAGGTGACGTCGATGACCTCTGGTAGCCTCATCAAGGGCAATTTGCATCTTACCCATCCATGCACGATCGGCACCGGTGTCGCATTTGGCGCCAACGTCAGAGTCGAACGAAACTGCCGCATTGGTAATGACGTCACGCTGGGAAACAATGTACATGTGCGCAGCGGCGCCGATATCGGTGCCGGTTGCGTGGTCGAGGATGGCCTCGAAGTCAGCACATGTATTGCTGCGCACTCCCGCGTCACACTTGAGGGCATCATCAACAGCGATGGCCAGCGCGCGCCTGCGCCTCGGCACGGCGTGCTGCCGCATGCTTCTTCCCAAGCACCTTCCAGTACAAACCCTGCCGAAGCGATGGACATCGATACCCGGCATCTCCTGCCTGCCGAGGTACCCGCACGGCAAGCTGATTGGAGCCAGCCTGGAAACCAGTCGTGCCAGGGCCAGCAACGCCTATCGCTGCGGCATGCGAAGCCGCCGCCGGTGCCGAACCAGGCTCGCCAGCTTTCAAGCTGCGCCGGATCGCGCCACACCCTGCGGCGCATCGAGCGCGCAATCCATCGCTGCCGGCGTCACCCGCTGCAACGCGCCCTGCATCTGCGCCAGCAACGTCACGCTCGCTCGAGTCCATCCCGGTGGCAGCCGCGCTGCCCAGCCCGATGCTTCCTGCCGATGGCAAAGCGCCACTTGCCGTCAACCGGCGCTTGACCGGAGCGCAGTTGATCAGCCGGATTGAAACCGTCTTGCAGACCCGGCACCTGGCCTGGCGCAGTGAACATTATTTCCCCTATGCGGACGTGTCCGGATTTGCCGGCAATGAAGCGGACAAGGTCCTGGTCGATTGGGCGAATCTGGAAGCAATCCTGCAAGCATTGCCGGGGGACCGCAACGGCTTGCGCGACCCGCGCTGGAACGAATTGCCTCCCTTGCGCACAGCTCTGTGCAATCGACTCGCAACTGGCTGGGGTTTCTGGTCAAGCTGCCTGGCAAGAAGCACTATCTGGTCTGCGGCGAAAAAAAACTCAAGCATTTTCTGCAAAAGCAATACGACCAGCTCGGTGGCAGCAGGCAGGACATCCGGCATGGCTCATCGACCGCGACAGTGACCACGCCGCGCCTGGAGCGACCGTTGCACGGCGCCTCGATGCCGCCGGTACCCTTGCAACGCATTCATGTGCCAGAAACGGCAACAGCGCCAGCGTCTGCAGCGGCGCAGACCGGCGTGCGCGCACCGCTCGCACAGCCTGACTTCCAGGCACAGTCGACGCCCCCCTGCCGCGAATGCGGCATATGGGGAACATGTCGTCCGCACTCCCCTGGGTGGAGCAAACGGGCTGTTTTGAATGCTTGCCGGCGTGGTTCAGACACCGCGCGCACGCTCGCTCTTGAAGGCCAGCACAAACGCCTGGAAGCGGCCCAGCTCGATTGCTTCGCGCATGTCCTTCATCAGCTGCAGGTAGTAATGCAGGTTATGGACAGTGTTCAAGCGCGCGCCCAGAATTTCGCCGGCGCGGTGCAAATGGTGCAGATAGGCGCGCGAGAAATTCTTGCAGGCATAGCAGCCGCAGGTTTCATCGAGTGGCCTGGTGTCGTCCTTGTAGCGTGCATTCTTGATCTTCACATCGCCAAAGCGGGTAAACAGCCAACCATTGCGCGCATTGCGGGTTGGCATCACACAGTCGAACATGTCAATGCCGTTTGCCACCCCTTCGACCAGGTCTTCCGGGGTGCCCACGCCCATCAGGTAATGGGGTTTGTCGGCCGGCAGCTTCGGTCCCACATGCGCCAGCACGCGCAGCATGTCTTCCTTCGGCTCGCCTACCGACAGGCCGCCGATGGCAATGCCGTCGAAGCCGATCTCGTTCAAGCCGGCCAGCGATTCGTCGCGCAGGTTTTCAAACATGCCGCCCTGGACGATGCCGAACAAGGCATTCGGATTTTCACCGCCATGGAACTCATCGCGCGAGCGCTGTGCCCAGCGCAGCGACATGCGCATCGAGCGCTCGGCCTCTTCGCTGGTGGCTGGACGTCCATCGATTTCATACGGTGTGCATTCGTCGAACTGCATGACGATGTCGGAATTGAGCGAACGCTGGATCTGCATCGATACTTCCGGCGACAGGAACAGCTTGTCGCCATTGATCGGTGAGGCAAAATGCACACCTTGCTCGGTGATCTTGCGCATGGCGCCCAGTGAAAACACCTGGAAGCCGCCCGAGTCGGTCAGTATCGGTTTGTCCCATCCCATGAAGCCATGCAAGCCGCCGAATTTTTCGATGATCTCGGTGCCCGGACGCAGCCAGAGATGAAAGGTATTGCCAAGGATGATGTGGGCATCGATTTCCTTGAGCTCCAGCGGCGACATCGCTTTTACCGTGCCATAGGTCCCCACAGGCATGAAGATCGGCGTTTCGATCACGCCATGGTTGACGGTGACCTGGCCACAGCGTGCATTGCCATCGGTTTTGAGGAGTTTGAAATCAAGCATCGTTGGTGTCTTTGTTGTTGGGGCACGGTGCGTTGTCTGCACTGCCATGGGGTGCCGCAGG
>JBPBPY010000527.1:0-6065 GCA_050954505.1 Janthinobacterium lividum | reverse complement strand
GTCGTGCAGTGCAAGGCGGTCTTATATAAGACAGCAGAGATAAATTATTCTTCGTAGATTCAAACACTTGCATGCATCGATCCACGATGTGGAACGCTTTTGCCGTCCATGAAATCCAGGCATGCTGCGATGCACAGGTCAAATTCCATGATGTGGAACCTGGTTTGCATTGGATGAAATTACGCCTGGGGTGTACAAAACCGGTCGGCCATGAAAACGGCCTGGACACAGATGAACTGGTCCAGGCCCTTGGTGGTAGTATCAGTGCCGCAGCATGCGGCACTGATGGCTTACTGCTTGTGGAAAGTCAGCACCCCGCCATCGACACCCATGACAATGGTGTCCTTCGGACCGAACCGTCCTTCCAGCAGCGCCTTCGAGAGCGGGTTCTCGATTTCCTGCTGAATGGCACGCTTGAGCGGTCGGGCACCATACACAGGATCGAAGCCGGCTTCGGCAATCTTCTGCAGCGCGTCGTCGCCGACATGCAGCGCAATGTCGAGCTTGCCCAGCCGCTGTTCCAGCACCTTGAGCTGAATGCGCGCAATCGATCCGATTTCCTTCGCATCGAGCGAATGGAAGACCACGATTTCATCGATGCGGTTGATGAACTCGGGACGGAAATGCGTGCGCACGTCGGCCATGACGGCAATCTTCACCAGTTCCGGATCGGACTCTTCCATGCTCTGGATGCGCTGCGAACCGAGATTCGACGTCATCACGATGACCGTGTTCTTGAAGTCGACTGTCCTGCCCTGGCCGTCGGTCAGGCGGCCGTCGTCCAGCACCTGCAGCAGGACGTTGAAGACATCGGCATGCGCTTTCTCGACTTCGTCGAGCAGGATCACGCTGTAGGGCTTGCGGCGCACCGCTTCGGTCAGGTAACCGCCCTCTTCATAGCCCACATAGCCAGGCGGCGCGCCGATCAGCCGGGCCACCGAATGCTTTTCCATGAACTCGCTCATGTCGATGCGGATGAGCGCATCTTCGGTATCGAACAAGAAGTTGGCCAGCGCCTTGCACAGCTCGGTCTTGCCCACGCCCGTTGGACCCAGGAACATGAAGGAACCATATGGCCGGTTCGGGTCGCCCAGGCCGGCGCGCGAACGGCGAATCGCGTTCGAGACCGCGACGATGGCTTCATCCTGGCCCACCACGCGCGCATGCAGCTGGTCTTCCATGAACACCAGCTTTTCGCGCTCGCCGGTCATCATGCGCGACACCGGAATGCCGGTGGCGCGTGACACCACTTCGGCGATTTCCTCGGCGCCGACTTCGGTGCGCACCAGCTGCGGCCTGGTCTTCTTGTCTTCACCGCTGACAGCCTGCTTGAGCTGCGCCTCAAGTTCAGGCAGCGAGCCATACTGCAGCTCCGACATGCGGGTCCAGTTGCCGGCGCGCTTGGCTTCTTCCATTTCCAGCGTGGCCGCCTCGATCTGTTCCTTGATGTGTTTGCTGCCCTGCACGGCAGCTTTTTCCGACTTCCAGATTTCTTCCATATCAGTATAGTCGCGCTGCAGGCGCACGATCTCGCCCTCGATCAAGCCCAGGCGTTTTTGCGAGGCTTCATCGCGCTCGCGCTTGACCGCCTCGCGCTCGATCTTCAGCTGGATCAAGCGGCGTTCCAGCTTGTCCAGCGCCTCTGGCTTGGAGTCGATTTCGATCTTGATCTTCGATGCCGCCTCATCGATCAGGTCAATGGCCTTGTCAGGCAGGAAGCGGTCGGTGATGTAACGGTGCGACAGTTCAGCAGCCGCGACGATGGCCGGGTCGGTGATTTCCACGCCGTGGTGGACTTCGTACTTTTTCGCCAGCCCGCGCAGGATGGCAATGGTGGCTTCCACACTCGGCTCATCGACGATGATCTTCTGGAAGCGCCGCTCCAGCGCCGCGTCTTTCTCGATGTATTTACGGTACTCCATCAGCGTGGTGGCGCCGATGCAATGCAGTTCGCCACGCGCCAGCGCCGGCTTGAGCATGTTGCCGGCATCCATGGCGCCCTCGCCTTTGCCGGCGCCCACCATGGTGTGCATTTCATCGATGAAGACAATGTTGCGGCCTTCATCCTGGGCCAGTTCCTTGAGCACGGCTTTGAGGCGCTCTTCGAATTCGCCACGGAACTTGGCGCCGGCCACCAGCGCGGCCATGTCGAGTGACAGCACCCGCTTGTTCTTCAGCGAGTCCGGCACTTCGCCATTGACGATGCGCTGCGCCAGGCCTTCGACGATGGCCGTCTTGCCCACGCCCGGCTCGCCGATCAGCACGGGATTGTTCTTGGTGCGCCGTTGCAGCACCTGGATTGCGCGGCGGATTTCATCGTCGCGGCCAATCACCGGGTCGAGCTTGCCCAGGCGAGCGCGCTCGGTCAGGTCCAGCGTATATTTTTTCAGCGCCTCGCGCTGGCCCTCTTCTTCCTGCGAGGTGACGTTGGCGCCGCCACGCACGGCATCGATGGCCGACTCCAGCGCCTTGCGGGTCAAGCCATTTTCACGGGCCAGCCGGCCGGCGTCGGACTTGTCGTCGGCCAGCGACAGCAATACCATTTCACTGGTGATGAACTGGTCATTGCGCTTTTGCGCTTCCTTGTCGGCCAGGTTCAACAGGCTCAGCAAGTCACGGCCGACCTGCACTTCGCCGCCGTTGCCGGTGACTTTCGGCAAGCGTTCCAGGCCGCTCTTGACGGCATTGCCCAGAGCATTGACGTTGACACCGGCGCGCTGCAGCAGCGAGCGCGCGCTGGTGTCCTGCTGGTTCAGCAGCGCCAGCAAGAGGTGGATCGGTTCGATGTATTGATCGTCGCTGCCGACGGCGGCACTTTGCGCGTCGGACAGCGCTTCCTGCAGTTTGGTCGTGAGTTTGTCAGGACGCATTTGATGCTCTCCAATGTTGACGGTCTGCAGTCAACGTCGGGGCAACCGGGGGGAATTCAAGATCGCGCAGGCAACGAAGGCCGTGCTGCGTACTGTTTACAGACCGAAGGAATGGGTGCCGTCGGCGATCTGCGAGCCATCTTTTGCATAGGAGACCTGATTGCGGCCCTTGCGTTTTGATTCGTAGAGCGCCGCGTCGGCCAGGTCGATCAGCTGTTTCAGGCTTTCCACCGCACCACCCAATCCAAGGGCAGAGACGCCGAAGCTGGAGGTCACGCGCAGGTTGGCCACCGTGCGCACGCCAGGCCCGCCTTCTTTTTCGATGCGTTCGCGCAACCGCTCGGCCACGGCCAGGCCATCCGGATCGCCGCCATCGAGCAGCAGGCAGAATTCTTCCCCGCCATAGCGGCAGAACAGGTCCTTGCCGCGCAGGGAGCGATGGATGGTGCTGGCCACCTGCTGGATCACCAGGTCGCCTACTGAATGGCCATGGCGATCATTGACCAGCTTGAAATGGTCAATGTCCACCATGATGCAGTACAACACGCCACCGGTCTGCTTGAGTTTCTTGAACAGTGGCTCGGCAATCGAAAAGAAGGCGCGCCGGTTCAGGCAGCCAGTCATGGCATCGAGATTGGCATGCCGCTGCAATTCACTGTTCTGACGCTGGATCTGTTCCGACGAACTTTTCAGATTGCTCATGGCCTGGACAATGGCGGCGCGCGCATTGGCCAGCAGCGTCACATCATCGAAGGATATGATGCAACCGCGCGAGATACCGTGTTCGTCATTGATGGAGGAGCAGTTCATGATCAATTCCTGCGACTTGCCGCTGGCTTGCCTGATCAGCACCGTACGGCGCAGCATGGCCTGGTTGGTGCGAATGACGGTGACCCAGGGGTATTCGTCTCCCGGCTTGTCGACATGGCAGACAAACCAGTCCAGCTGATGGACCGTCTTGCCTTCCAGCCGCTGGTCGGCCTCGGGATTCATGGCGCGAAACGCCTTGTTGGCCAGCAGGATCTCGCCGCGTGGCGACAGCAACAGCACACCGGAGCTGAGGGTATCGAGGGCATTCTTGACTCCGGCGGGCACCGCGTTCGCCGCCGTGGCGCTGGCCTTGCCAGGCAAACGCAGGAAGTCGCCCATGACGCGCTTGAGGTACAGGTAGATGGCCAGCAGGCCGATGGTGGCAAACAAGGCCAGGCGGGTCAATGTGCCGGCCTGCAAAAGGTTTCCGAATTCCGGCGGCGCCGCTGCAGTCGCTGCGGCTGCTGCGGCCGGTGTGACAGGCGAAACTGCGGACTTCACTGCCAGCACGCTGGCCGGAACGGCAGTCATCACGAAGGCATCGAACAGCGTGAACAGGGCAATGACCAGACAAGTCATTTCGAGCGCAGCGCGCAACACAGGCCGGTTGACGAAAAAACGCTTCATATGGTTTGACTACCTGGTGAGTTGTCTCCGAGAAATATTTTACACGAATCAGCTCGTCATGATGCGCAAAGTCCCATATCCGACAAAACAGCAAGCCAGCGCACCGAGAACATGGATTGCAGTGTGTCCAAATGCCCACAGATAGTCACCGCGCTGCAGCAGCATCATCGACTCTGCCGAAAAGGTGGAAAAGGTGGTCAGGCCACCGAGGAAACCGGTCACCGCCAGCAGGCGCCATTCGGGCGCCAGGCCGGGAAATTGTTCGAACAGGGCGACAGCCAGGCCGATCAGGAAACCGCCAGCGCAATTGGCCAGCAGCGTTCCGTAGGGCAGATGGGGATTGAGTGCATTCATCCACAAACCCAGCCACCAGCGTAGCCAGGCCCCCAGCGTGGCGCCAACTGCCACCGCCAGCCAGCTCACGACATTTCCGAGGTGGCTTCAGGCGGCAGCCATTTGGCCAGTGCGGCGTCATCCACCAGCCGGGCATCGACCCAGCGTGCACCGGAAGGCGTCTGCTCTCTTTTCCACAGGGGCGCTTCGGTTTTGAGGTAGTCGATGATGAATTCGCAAGCCGCAAAGGCGTCGCCACGATGGGCAGCGCAAACCGCCACCAGAACAATTTGCGCACCGGGCGCCAGCCGGCCGACGCGATGGATGACCAGTGTGTCGATCAAATGCCAGCGCTTGCCGGCCTGTTCGGCAATCGCCTGCAGTGCTTTTTCCGTCATGCCCGGGTAATGTTCGAGCTCCAGTTCGGCCACCGCCGCGCCCTCATTCATGTCACGCACGGTGCCCACGAAACTGACCACGGCGCCGATGCCATGCTGCCCGCTGCGCAGTGTCTCGATCTCAGCGCCAAGGTTGAAGTCTTCCGCCTGTACGCGAACGCCCATGCCGTCAGCCCCCAGTTACCGGTGGGAAGAATGCCACTTCGCCACCTTCGTTCAAGAGCGCCTGGTCATTGGTCATGACCTGGTCATAGGCCATGCGCAGCGGCTTGCCGTCGGCCAGCGCCTGTTCCCACAGCCCGCCGCGCTGGCGCAACCAGTTGCGCACGGCGCCCACTGTGGTGACCTCTGCCGGCACGTCGACCAGTTCCGACGACACGCCCAGGGTTTCACGCACGCCGGCAAAAAAACGCAGTTGCAATTTCATCGGTGCCCTGTCTCAGTACAGCAATTCATTAAAAGGAAGGAAGCGCACCAGGTCACCCGCAGCGATGGTCTTGCCGGGCGGGTTGTCCACCAGGCCGTCACCCCAGGCAGTCGACGTCAGGACGCCCGATCCCTGGTGGGCAAAGCGTTCCAGGCCGCCCTGCTCGTTGATGCGCACACGCAGGAATTCGTTGCGCCGGTCTGCCTTCGGCCAGCTGAAGTCGGCACGCATTGTGTAGGCGCGTGGTGCCAGCACGGTTGCGCCTTGCAAGCGCAGGATGAAGGGCCGGACGAACAGCAGGAACGTCACGAAGCTGGAAACCGGGTTGCCGGGCAGGCCGATGAAGAATGCACTGCCGGCGCTGGCGTTGCCGGCAGTGCCTGCGTTGCGCGCGACTTCGCCAAAGGCCAGCGGCTTGCCCGGCTTGACGGCAATCTGCCACATGGACAAGCGCCCTTCTGCTTCGACTGCCGGCTTGATGTGGTCTTCTTCGCCAACCGACACCCCGCCGGAGGTGATGATCAAATCGTTTTCCTGCGCCGCCCGCCGCAGGGTGGCACGCGTATCGTCCAGTGTGTCGGGCACGATGCCTAGGTCGAC
>JBPBPY010000483.1:0-6070 GCA_050954505.1 Janthinobacterium lividum | reverse complement strand
GCCTGATCGATGCCGTCAAGGTGCTGGAAGATGTGCGCGGCATCGCCTTCACGCAGTTCTCCAGCGCCGACGTGGTCCGGCATCCGCTGGTGGCCCGGATTGTCGACGCCTATGAAGAAGCCGGCCTGGCCCATGCGGCGGCAGAACAGTTGAACACCCAGTCCAGGACGCAAGGCAAAGATGGCGGCAAAAAATAAATACAAGCTGGCACTGGCGGTCCAGTATCCCGACCCCCGCCTGAAAGAGGTCATTTCGCGCGTGCAGCTGCGGCGCTGGATCCAGGCCGCCCTGCTGGCGCCGGCCGAACTGACGATCCGTTTCGTCGACGCAGCCGAAGGCCGCGAACTCAACCTGGGCTATCGCGGCAAGGACTACGCCACCAATGTGCTGACCTTTGCCTACAGCGAGGGGAATGAACAGGGTGCCGCGCCCGATGACGATGCGCCGACCCAGGCCGATATCGTGCTGTGCACCGATGTGCTGCAGCGCGAAGCGGCCGAACAGGCGCTGACGCTGGAACACCATGCCGCCCACCTGGTGGTGCACGGCGTGCTGCATGCCCAGGGCTACGATCATGAAGACGATGACGAAGCGCTGGAGATGGAGCAACTGGAAGTCGAGATCCTGGCCGGGTTGGGATTGCCTGACCCGTATTTGATGCGCGATTGAGGTGTGCTTGAAGTGCAATTAATGTGCGCTTGAAGTGCAATTAATATGCGATGAATGCGCGATTGACGACCGACCGATGTGCGAACGCCGGCTGACTGCGGCGTCACCGCACTGCCAGCGATGCGCCTACGCGGCAATCCAACGCCGGATTGGCGGCCAATCGGGACGCGGTCGAAGCATGATCGAACCGATGTTTCCCCTGGCCCTGGCACCGCAGCCGAGCCCACTGACGCTGCACTAGGCGCCGGCGTTTTTTTGCTTTTTTTCGATGCCGCCCGCATTTGTTGTATCCTGTATCGCTCGATATGCACTTTTAACCACGCGAACTCCGGTTGATGCCCAATGCAAGACTATCCCAGTAGTGTCAAATCTTCTGACACCAAACAGCAACGCACCCTCTTTGAACGCCTCTCGGCATTCATTTCCTCCGAACCTGAAAACCGCGACGAACTGCTCGCGATCCTGCATGACGCCCATGGGCGCGGCCTGATCGACGCCGATGCGCTGTCGATGATCGAAGGCGTGTTCCAGGTCTCCGACCTGTCGGCGCGCGACATCATGGTGCCGCGTTCGCGCATGGATATCATCGATATCAGCAAGCCGATCGAACAGTGGATGCCGCTGGTGCTGGAAACCGGCCATTCGCGCTTTGCCGCCGTCGATGGCGAGCGCGACAAGGTGGTGGGCATCCTGCTGGCCAAGGATTTCCTCAAATATTATTCCGAGGAATTCTTCAATGTGCGCGGCATGCTGCGCCCGGCCATGTTCATCCCCGAGTCCAAGCGCCTGAACCTGCTGCTGCGCGACTTTCGCGCCAACCGCACGCACATGGCCATCGTCGTCGATGAATACGGCGGCGTGGCCGGCCTGATCACGATCGAAGACGTGCTGGAACAGATCGTCGGCGACATCGAGGATGAATACGATATCGAGGAAGAAGAGGAAGACAACATCCTGGCGCTGAAGGAACGCAGCCAGGGTGAGGAACTGCGCTGGCGCGTCAAGGCCCTGACGCCGATCGAACGCTTCAACGAGGCATTGGGCACCGAATTCTCCGATACCGAAGTCGACACCGTGGGCGGCCTGGTTGCCCACCATCTGGGACGCATGCCGCGCAAGGGCGAAGTCTTCGACATGGAAGGCCTGCGGCTGGAAATCCTGCGCGCCGACGAGCGCCAGGTCCATTTGCTGATGGTGGAAAAGCTGCCGCATGACGAGGCCGCCAGGCTGCAAACTGCGTGAGCGGGGCCGAGTTGTCGTCGGCGTCGCGCGGCAGCGCGCGCATGAATGTGCCCGCGCCGGTACTTGAACAAGGGCACGGGCACGAGTCCACTCACAGCCATGGTCCGGCTGCACCGCCGCGACGCCTGTTCATGCTGCATTTCCTGCTGGCGCTGGCCGCCGGTGGCGTGACGGTGTTTGGCTTGGCGCCTTTCGGACTGTGGCCCTTGCAGCTGTTTTCGATCGCTTCCCTGGCCTGGCTGCTGGGCCCGCAGCGCCGGCAACGCCATGCCGCGCTGCTGGGCTGGGCCTACATGTTTGCCGCCACCCTCTCCAGCGTCTACTGGCTGTTCATCAGCATGCACCGCTATGGCGGCATGGCCGCGCCCATTGCCGCTGCCGCCGTGGTGTTGCTGTCGGCGACCATGGCCCTGTATGGCGCACTGGCCGCAGTGGCCGTCAACTGGCTGGGCCGCCGCACCGCAGCACCGCTTGCCTTGAAACTGCTGGTGATCTTCCCGGCCTGCTGGCTGCTGGCTGAATGGCTGCGCGGCTGGCTGTTTACCGGTTTTCCCTGGGCCTCGTCCGGCTATGCGCATACGCAGGGGCCGCTGGCCGGCTACGCGGCACTGATCGGCGTGTATGGCCTTGGCGGCCTGGCCGCCCTGGTTGGCGCCTGCCTGGCGCTGCTGCCGCGCACCCGCCTGCCGGTGCTGCTGGTTCTGGCCATCCTGGCCGCTGGCGCTGGTTTGAAGGAGATCGACTGGACCCGGGCCAATGGCCGGCCCATCTCGGTACGCCTGTTGCAAGGCAATATCCCGCAAGAAATGAAATTCGATCCCGGCCATGCCCAAGCCACGCTGACGCTGTATGAAAACATGATGCGCGCCGCACCAGCCGACCTGATCGCCACGCCCGAAACAGCGCTGCCGCTGCTGCTGCAACAGCTGCCGGGCGACTACCTGCAACGGCTGCAAGCCTTTGTCGACAGCAGCGGCAGCCATGTGCTGCTGGGCGTGCCGATCAGCGATGAACCGGATGCCTATGCCAACAGCGTGCTGGGGTTTGGCCCAAAACTGGCGGCTGCCTCGGCACCCTCGGCCTCGTTGGCAACCCAGCCGGGAAGCGGCGCCAACACGCTCAACGTTCTTGCCGCCCAGGCAGACAATGGCGCCGCCCAGGCGCCGATGCGTCTGTACCGCTACGACAAGCACCACTTGGTGCCGTTCGGTGAATTCATTCCCGCCGGCGCACGCTGGTTCGTCAACCTGATGGCCATTCCGCTGGGTGATTTTACCCGCGGCCCGGTGGTGCAGGCGCCGTTCGAAGTCAAGCAGCAGTGGATCTTGCCCAACATCTGCTACGAAGACCTGTTTGGCGAAGAAATCGCCGACCAGATCGCCTCGTCCTATTTTACCAGCAAGCGCGAGCCGACCATCCTGCTCAACATGTCCAACATCGGCTGGTTCGGCGACTCCATCGCCCTGCCCCAGCATTTGCAGATCTCGCGCATGCGCACGCTGGAAACCGGCCGCCCGATGCTGCGCGCCACCAACACCGGCGCCACCGCCATCATCGATGCCAAGGGCCAGGTCGAGCAGCAGCTGCCGCCCTTTACCCGCGGCACGCTTTCGGCCAGCGTGCAGGGCAGGAGCGGCTGGACACCCTACATCCTGCTGGGCAATTCCCTGCCGGTCGGCCTGGCATTTGCCGTCCTGCTGGGGATCTGGATCAAGCGCCGCCGGAAAACCTGAAAAACCGCCCCTTATCTGCCTGCCCGTCTTGAAACCCGCTAGAATCCAAGGTTTTTGGCGCAGCGCGAACGCAGTCCACACACTATGCTCACATTTCAACAAATCATCCTCACGCTGCAAGAGTACTGGGACAAACAGGGCTGCGCGCTACTGCAGCCCTATGACATGGAAGTTGGCGCCGGCACCTCGCATACCGCCACCTTCCTGCGCGCCATCGGTCCGGAACCCTGGCGCGCTGCCTATGTGCAGCCTTCGCGCCGACCGAAAGATGGCCGCTATGGCGAAAACCCCAACCGCATGCAGCACTACTACCAATACCAGGTGGTCCTGAAGCCGGCGCCGGAAAACATCCTTGAGCTGTACCTCGGTTCACTGCGCGCGCTGGGCCTGGACCTGAAGCAGAACGATGTGCGCTTTGTCGAGGATGACTGGGAAAACCCGACGCTGGGCGCCTGGGGCCTGGGCTGGGAAGTCTGGCTCAATGGCATGGAAGTGACGCAATTTACCTATTTCCAGCAAGTCGGCGGCCTCGACTGCAAGCCGGTGCTGGGCGAGATCACCTATGGCATCGAACGCCTGGCCATGTATCTGCAGGGCGTGGAAAACGTCTATGACCTGACCTGGACCACGCGCGAGGAAAACGGTGTCACCACCACGCTGACCTATGGCGATGTGTTCCACCAGAATGAAGTCGAGCAGTCGACCTTCAACTTCGAGCATTCGAACACCGACTTCCTGTTTTCGCTGTTTGCCAATTACGAAGCCGAAGCCAAGCGCCTTCTGGACGTGCCGCTGACGCTGCCGGCCTATGAAATGATCCTCAAGGCGGCGCACACCTTCAATCTGCTCGATGCGCGCGGTGCGATTTCGGTCACCGAGCGCGCGGCCTACATCGGCCGCATCCGCACGCTCTCGCGCGCCGTTGCCCAGGCCTATTACGCTTCACGCGAAAAACTGGGCTTCCCGATGTGCGCCGAGCCGGCGCACCAAGCAACCGTTGCGGAATAATCCATGAACCAGACTCTCCTGATCGAACTGCTGACCGAAGAACTGCCGCCCAAGGCGCTGGCCAAACTGGCCGCCGCCTTTGCCTCCGGCCTGTCGAATGCGCTCAAGGCACGCGCCTTCCTGGACGCCGATGCCGTCATCACGCCGTTTGCCACCCCGCGCCGCCTGGCGCTGTCGATCTCCCATGTACGCGCTGCTTCCCCGGACAAGACCCAGCGCGAAAAAGTCTTGCCAGTCAGCGTGGCGCTGGATGCCGAAGGCCGCGCCAGCGCGCCGCTGGGCAAGAAGCTGGCTGCACTGGCCAGGCAGGCGGGCGTCGAAACCATCACGCTCGATGAGCTCGAACGCGCGCCCGATGGCAAGGCCGAGAGTTTTTTCTACAGCTATACCGCCCCCGGCGCGCCACTGGCCAGCGGTCTGCAGGAAAGCCTGGAAGAGGCCATCGCCAAGCTGCCGATTCCGCGCCTGATGAGCTACCAGCGCCCGGACGGCAGCACGGTGCAGTTCGTGCGTCCTGTCCATCGCCTGACTGCACTGTTTGGCGCCGATGTGGTGCCGGTGACGGCTCTGGGTTTGGCAGCCGGGCGCAGCACGCTGGGCCACCGCTTCCTGTCCAGCGGCGAGATCGACATTGCCCATGCCGACCAGTATGCCGCAACCCTGGAAGCGGCCAAGGTGGTGGCCAGCCTGGAGCTGCGCCGCGAGCGCATCCGCGCCGAACTCTCTGCCACGGCCGGCGCCGACCAGATCCTGATGCCGCAAGGCTTGCTCGATGAAGTCACCGCGCTGGTCGAGTGGCCAGCGGTGTATGCCTGCCATTTCGAGCAGGAATTCCTGGCAGTGCCGCAGGAATGCCTGATCCTGACCATGCAGACCAACCAGAAATATTTTGCCTTGACCGATGCCCAGGGCAAGCTGCGTTCGCGTTTCCTGATTGTCTCGAACATCGCAACCGACACGCCCGCGCATATCATCGAAGGCAATGAACGGGTGGTGCGTCCACGACTGTCGGACGCCAAGTTCTTTTTCGAACAGGACCAGAAACGCACGCTTGCCGAACGCCTGCCTGGCCTGGCCAATGTGGTGTATCACAACAAGCTCGGAACCCAGGGCGAACGTACCGAGCGCGTGCGCAGGCTGGCGAGCCGGATCGCCGCGCTGCTCGGTGGCGACAGCGCTGCGGTGGCAACGCGCGTGGCGCTGGCCGAACGCGCCGCCCTGCTGGCCAAGACCGACCTGCTGACCGACATGGTGGGCGAGTTCCCCGAACTGCAAGGCATCATGGGCACCTACTATGCCCGTCACGATGGCGAGCCGGCCGATGTTGCCGCTGCCATTTCCGAACACTACCAGCCGCGTTTTGCCGGCGACGCCCTGCCGGCCACCGAAACCGGCACCGTGGTGGCGCTGGCCGACAA
>JBPBPY010000011.1:0-6078 GCA_050954505.1 Janthinobacterium lividum | reverse complement strand
GTTGCGGCAGCACCAGGCCCGAGCCCAGCTGCAGTGCGCAGCCCAGCAGGCTGGGGTCGCTGATGCCCAGGCCGCTGTGGCGGGTTTCGCGCAGCAGGCCGTTGAGTGCGACGATGCCATTGTTTTGCGCATCGTCGGCCCCGGTGGTGGTGCGCTTGTTGCCTTCCGAAAAAGAGAACACCTGCATCATGACGATGATGCCGATCATGCCAATGGCCAGGCCGACCATGATCTCGATGAGCGAAAAGCCGTCCTGGGCTGCCGGTGCAGCGGCGCGATTCCTGGCGATCCTGAAGAAGCGGTGCATGGCGGCTCAGCGGATCTGTGCCACGATGACGTGGTTGTGGGGTTCGGCGCCCGGCGCCTGCCAGAACACCTTGACGGTCACGGTGCTGCTAGCGGCGTCGACACTGACCTGCGGCAGGTTGCTGCTGTCGCTGACACCGGGCAGCGAAGCCGCTACGCGGTTTTTCCACACCAGGTAGCCGGCGCCGCCCGCCTCGAAACTGGCCTTCAATGCCGCCGGCGCATGGTCGCTGACCCACATGGTGCCGATCAGCTCGTTGGCATACATTGCCGCTTCCGAGCGGTAGCTGGCGTCCGACGATTGCTTGATGGCCGAGAGCTGCAAGCCGATCAGCCCCAGAATGCCGATCGAAAATATCAGGATCGCCACCAGACCTTCGAGCAGGAAGGAACCGGCCTGCCCCTTCGAGAAGATCGCTGTTCGCGGCGGAGATGGTCGGTTCATGGCAAGGCCATTCCTAGCAAGCCTGTGGGTCGCCGGCTGCACGGGCCGGGTCGCACATGCGGATCTGGCCGCCGGCCGAAACCGTCAGCATCAGGCGCCGCGCGGTAGCCACGCCGGCATAGGTGATGTCGGCGCGGGTGATGTCCGAAGCAGCAGCGACATTGGCCGGCAGCACCCGGCCGGCGCCGGTAAATGTCACGCCTGCCGGCAAGCCGGCGCCGGCGTCGAGCGCTGCCGCCGCACTGATCTCGGCGCTGGTCAGAATGCCCACCCGGGCATTGCCGCCGCCCTCGCCGGCTCCCTGCGTCGTGATGGTGCCCGGGCAGTTGTCGGTTTTGGTGACGCAGCCGATGCTCCAGGCCGTCGTGCCGCTGCTGTCGGTGAGCGTGAAACGCACGGCTGCGTTGCGCTTGATGGCTTCGGTACGCGCCGTCTGCAAGCCGTTTTGCACCAATTCGGCAGCGGTGCGCACACGGGTGTTCTGCAGCCATTCGCCAAACGCAGGAATGCCGGCTGCCAGCAGGATGCCGGTAATGGTCACGCCAATGGCAAGTTCGATCAGCGTCGCACCGGCCTGCCGGCACCGGGCACCGTGATGCCGCTGCCGCTGCCGTGACTGCCGAGATATCAGCATGCGCCGCCGCCTTTGGTCACCCAGCAATCGTTGGGTGCAGCGGCGCTCCAGCCCGACACGCCGGTAATCGTGGTCGACTTGAGATTGCTTTCATCGACCGTATACACGAATCCTGCCATCGAAGCTTTGCCGGTGGCGACCAGGGTAAATGTCTTGTCGGTGGGCGCCGGTGTGCAGCTGAAGTCGAAATATTTGCTGCTGCCGGTATCGGCGCAAATGGCAGCCGGCGCGCCGACGTAGCTGCGGTTGTCTTGGAAGTACTGCTCCATCTTCACTTGCCTGGAAGCCAGGCCGGAGGTGGCTTCGGGAATCTTGCCGCGAATGACGTAGTTGCTGTAGGAGGGCAAGGCAATGGCGGCAAGGATGCCGAGGATCACTACCGTGATCATCAACTCGATCAGGGTGAAGCCACGATCATACTTCACGGAAATACTAGTGCCAATGCGCATTGTTTCCTCCTGTCAATATATTCTATTCGAAACCGAACTAAACGAAAGTGCAGACAGATGAAAGGAGATGTTTATAGGATGAAAGGTCGGTCGCACAATTGCGTTCGCTCTTCGTGACAATTGATTCCGCTGGTTAAAGCAGGCAGATACCATTTGTCAGCATTTGCCGTTGCGCGGTCTTGCGAACTTCACCGACGCTTCGCAAAATGTGCTGCACTTGCCACGCTGGCTCCATCAGTATGCGAATCGATCAACCGCCCTGTCATCGTTTGCGCCCGTATCCAATCCCAAGCCTGAAAGTCATCGATTGAGCTGCAAGCATTCCCAAGCCTTATACTGTCGGCCTTCACTTAGAAAGAACCTGGCCATGCATCTCGACGAACCGCTCTCCGACAAGGAATTCACCGAACTCGATCAATTCCTGCTTTCCGACCGCTGCGGCGACGACTGCATGACCATGGATGCATTGCACGGCTACCTCACTGCACTGGTGATTGGTCCGGTCGAAGTCCCGCTGCAGGAATGGCTGCCGCGCGTCTGGGGTGCGCAAGCAGACGATGCGCCTGAGTTCAAGAATGCGCGCGAGTTCGAACGCATCACCGGCTTGATCGCCCGCTTCATGAATGAAATTGCCATCACCTTCGAAGTCGCTCCGAAGGAATTCGAACCGCTGTTCTGCGAACATGAATGGCAGGGCAAGCCGGTGCTCGACGGCGAACCGTGGGCCTGGGGATTTTGGGAAGGCATGGAACTGCGGCACGATGAATGGGAACCGCTGCGCGCCTCGGAAACCGGTGCGCTGCTGCGTCCCATCTATCTGCTCGGCGCAGAGGAAATCGAAGAAGAAGAAATGGTGCTGGTCGATGACCCGGGCAAGTGCCACAAGCTGACCATCGAAGTCGAAGCGGCTATTCCACACATCCAGAAGTTCTGGCTGCCGCTGCGCAAGTCGGCGGTGGAAACCGTGCAGCGCGAAACACCGAAGGTTGGCCGCAATGACCCCTGCCCTTGCGGCAGCGGGAAAAAATTCAAGGCTTGCCACGGCGCCTGAGCCAGCTCATCGCAGCGCCTGGCTTGCCAATCGCACAGCAAGCCGATGCATGAATCGGGCAGCGCGGGCAAACGCTCAAGCGTTGATGAAATGCTGGCGATAATATTTCAGTTCTTCGATGGATTCGATGATGTCGGCCATGGCCGTATGCTTCTGGTGTTTCTTGAAGCCGGCAATCAATTCCGGCCGCCAGCGCCGGCACAATTCCTTGAGTGTCGAGACATCGAGGTTGCGATAATGAAAAAACGCTTCAAGCTTCGGCATGCCGCGCGCCATGAAACGGCGGTCCTGGCAAATAGTGTTGCCGCACATCGGTGACTTCCCGGCCGGCACATACTTCTTCATGAATTCGATCAGCGCCATTTGCGCTTCTTCTTCCGTCACCGTCGAGGCCTTGACGCGCTCGATCAGACCGGAGCGGCCATGGGTGCCCTTGTTCCAGGCATCCATGGCGTCGAGTTTTTCATCGGACTGGTGAATGGCAAATACCGGACCTTCGGCAAGGATGTTCAATTGCGGATCGGTGATGACGACGGCGACCTCGATGATGCTGTCGGTATCGGGTTCCAGCCCGGTCATTTCCATATCGACCCAGATCAGGTTGAATTCATTCGTGCGTACGATCGCAGGCGCGCCTGCTGCAACTTCATTGGCTTCGTTGGCTTGTGACATAATTGTTTTTTCCTTGGTGATTCGCGCCATTTTCTCACAGGCATGGAATGTCTTCAGACGCTTTTACGTATTTGTTCATCGCTTTCCTGCTGGCCACAGTTGCCGTGCGCCTGTGGCTGGCCAGCCGCCAGATACGCCATGTGATGCGCCATCGCGGCGCCGTGCCAGCCGAATTTGCCGATGCCATTCCATTGGCTGCGCATCAAAAGGCAGCTGATTACACGGTCGCCAAAACCCGCCTGAAAATGGGCATCGTCATTGTCAATGCGGCGGTGCTGATGGGCTTCACCTTGCTTGGTGGACTGCAGTGGATTTCGGTCCATGTGCTGGCACTGACCGGGCCTGGCATGGGCTACCAGCTTGGTTTGCTGGCGGCGTTTTCGATCATCTCCGGGGCGCTGGAACTGCCGGTCGAATACTACACCCAGTTCGTGCTGGAAGCGCGCTTCGGTTTCAACAAGATGACCCGGCGCCTGTTCGTGCTCGACCATGTCAAGGGCGCGGTTCTCGGCGCCGCACTTGGCCTGCCGTTGGCCTGGGTAATTTTGAGCCTGATGGCCAAGGCCGGCAATCTCTGGTGGCTGTATGCCTGGCTGGTCTGGTGCGGCGTGCAGCTGGCCGCGCTGGTGCTCTACCCGACCCTGATTGCGCCAATGTTCAACAAGTTTTCACCGCTGGCCGACGAGGCGCTGCGCGAGCGCATCGAAGGCTTGATGGCGCGCGTGGGCTTTGCCTCCAAGGGCCTGTTCGTCATGGACGGCTCCAAACGCAGCGCCCACGGCAATGCCTATTTTTCCGGCTTTGGCGCCGGCAAGCGCATCGTCTTTTTCGACACCCTGCTGGCGCGCCTGGCGCCGCAGGAAATCGAAGCGGTGCTGGCCCATGAGCTGGGCCACTTCAAGCTCAAGCACATCGTCAAGCGCATCGTCATGCTGTTTGCCATCTCGCTGGCCTTTCTGGCCTTGCTCGGTTACCTGAAAACGCAGGTCTGGTTCTATACCGGCCTGGGTGTGGAACCGCTGACCAGCGCGCTGCTGGGCACGCCCAACGATGCCATGGCACTGCTGCTGTTCATGCTGGTGCTGCCGGTGTTCGGCTTCCTGTTCTCGCCGCTGACCTCGATCGGCTCGCGCAAACATGAATTTGAAGCCGATGCCTTCGCAGTGCGGCACAGCAATGGCGACGACCTGGTCTCCGCGCTGGTCAAGCTGTACCAGGACAATGCCTCCACCCTCACGCCCGACCCGCTGCATTCGGCCTTCTATGATTCCCATCCGCCTGCCAGTGTGCGCATCAGCCGATTGAAGACAGCTTGATTCGAAAACTCCGTACCTCGCACGAGTGGTCAATGGTCGCTGATTCGTCATCGCATGATCGATCAAAAAATCGATCAATCACCAATCAATGAGCGATCATAGGCGCTCAATGAGCGATCAATAAGCGATCAACCCCGATCAACCAGCAACGAACAAACCATGAGCAAACAATGAGCAAACTGCGCGGTGGCACCGCTGCCAAACTGGCTGCTGGCGTCTTTGCCGGCGGCGCCGGTGTCAGTGCAGCGGCCGACGCCACGGTCGGCGTGGTGATTGCCGCCCATGGCCGCCACTACCTGGCCCAGGCCGGCGAACAAAAACTGCAGTGCGTCACCCGCGCCAAGCGCAGCGATGTCGCCGTCGGCGACCTGGTAAACCTGTCGCTGACCTCGAAGAACCAGGCCGTGATCGACTCGATCGTCGAGCGCAAGACCTTGCTGTACCGCTCGGACCAGTACAAGTCGAAACTGCTGGCCGCCAATGTCACCCAGCTGTTCATCGTGGTGGCCACCGAGCCGGGCTTTTCCGACGACCTGGTATCGCGCTCGCTGGTGGCTGCCGAAGCCTCGGGTGTCAGACCGCACCTGATCCTCAACAAGATCGACGTCACCGCCTCGCTGGCAAGAAGCCGCGAGCGCCTGGCCGCCTATGCCAGCCTCGGCTATCCAGTCCATGAAGTCTCGGCACGCACACAGCCCGAGGCGACCGTGTCCACCCTGGCGCCGTTGCTGGCCGGCCAGTCGACCATTCTGATTGGCCAGTCGGGCATGGGCAAGTCCTCGCTGATCAACCTGCTGGTGCCGGGTGCCGACATTGCCGTGCGTGAAATCTCGGCGGCGCTCGACACCGGCAAGCACACCACCACCTTTACACGCCTGTACCAGATCGATGCCGGCACCAGCGTCATCGATTCACCCGGCTTCCAGGAGTTCGGCCTGTACCAGCTCAGCGAAGGCATGCTCGAGCGCGCCTTCCCGGAGTTCGAACCGTACCTCGGCCACTGCAAGTTCACCAACTGCCATCATGTGATCGAACCGGAGTGTGCCGTGCTGGCCGCCTTGAAGGCCGGCAAGATCGCCCCCTATCGCCACGCGCTGTATCTGCAACTGCGGCATGAATCGCTGCAGACCATCGGGTATTGAAAGCAATTGCCGTGCAGGCGCATGGTGTTGGTTGCAAAGGCTCCTGAGGTCCACTAACACTTT
>JBPBPY010000007.1:0-6082 GCA_050954505.1 Janthinobacterium lividum | reverse complement strand
ATCCGCGACGACCGCGCCAAGGAAATGCTGTTTGGCGCCACCCAGTATCGGAAGCGCTGAAGGCGGGGTCCCGGTGCCCGCCGTGCCGGGACGCCGTCAGCGCAGGATGCGCAGCACCGATTCGGCCACACACACCGGCCTGTCGCCGTGTTCACGCTCGACCGTCACGGCAATGACCAGCTGCGCACCGGTCTCCACCGGGTCGATCGACACCAGCACGAAGCTAGCCCGCACTCGGCTGCCCACCGGCACGACTGCAGGAAAACGCACCTTGTTGAAACCATAGTTGATGACCAGTTTCATGGCGCTGAAATCGCAGGCCGCCCCCATCAGTGCCGGCAGCAGCGACAAGGTGTACAAGCCGTGGGCGATGGTGCCGCCGTAAGGCGACTGCGTCTTGCAGCGCTGTACATCGACATGAATCCACTGCATGTCACCCGTTGCCCGGGCAAACAGGTCGACGTTTTCCTGGGTCACCAAAAACCATTCGGAATATCCTATTTCCTCGCCAACCCGGCCAGCGAGCGTATCGAGCGACATCTGCGGGGAAGCCGGTGCGCCGCTCATGCAGGCCTGCGCATGAACAGCGCCATGGCCTTGAGCGACACCACCAGTTCACCATGCTGGTTGTAGCCTTCCCAAGTACTGTTCATCACACCGCGGTCGGGTTTGCTGCTGGAGCCACGCACGCCGGTCACCGCCACCGTGACGCGCAATGTATCGCCGCCACGCAGTGGTTTGATCCAGCGCAGTTCATCGACGCCCGGCGACCCCATGCCCGAAGAGGCATTCATGAAGCTGTCGACCACCAGGCGCATCATGATGGCGCAGGTTTGCCAGCCGCTGGCAATCACGCCGCCGTAAATGGACCTGGCCGCTGCTTCTTGATCGACATGGAAGGGCTGGGGATCGTATTCGGTGGCAAATGCAACGATTTCTTTTTCGGTGATGGTGCGTGAACCCACATCCAGCGTCATGCCTGGAGTGAAATCTTCGAAATACCATTTGATGTCGGGCACAGTGCTGTCTCCTTTGTTCTTGTCGGGTCAAGGTGCGCTCATGCAGGCTTTCAGCAACGTCTGCAGGGCCGCGATATCGACCGGTTTGGTCAGATGGTAATCGAAACCTGCTTCCTGCGCACGCGTTCGGTCGGCTTGCTGGCCCCAACCTGTCGCTGCAATCAGGGTCAGGCCGGCGCCCTTGGCCATCAACCGCAACCGGTGCGCAACTTCATAGCCGTTCAAGTCCGGCAAACCGATATCGAGAATCACCACCTGGGGAATGGCTTGTGCGGCCAGCGCCAGACAGCGTTCCCCATGGTGCGCAACCCGCACCGTATAACCGAGCATGACCAGCACCTCGCGCATGGTGTCGGCGGCATCGGCGTTGTCGTCGACCACCAGGATGTCGAGCGTCCTGATTTCTTCAAGCGGTGCGTCGGGTGCCGGCGTGGGCAGCGCCAGCGCGTTGGCATGGATCGGCAGGCTGACATGAAAGCAGCTTCCCTGCCCCGCCCCGCCGCTTTCGGCATGAATGGTCCCGCCATGCAGCTGCACCAGGCCCTTGACCAATGCCAGGCCAATGCCCAGGCCGCCCTGCGCCCGTTCGAGCGCAGGAGCCAGCTGGGAAAACATGTCGAAGACCGATACCAGGGACTGCGCCGGAATGCCGATGCCGGTATCGCGCACCGACAGCAGCACTTGCTGGTCATGCTGGCGCACATGCACCCAGATCGTGCCGCCGCGCGGCGTGTACTTCGCCGCATTGTTGAGCAGGTTGACCATCACCTGCGCCAGGCGGGTGGCATCGCCATCGACCTGCAGCGCCTGCCCGGGCAGGTCCAGCACCAGCGTATGGCCGGCAGAGTCGATGAAGGCGCGCGTATCGTCCACAGCCGCATGCACCAGCGCGACAAAATCGATTGGCGCGCAGCGCAGTTCGAGCTGGCCCTGGGTGATCCGCGAGATTTCCATCAGGTCGTCGACCAGATGCGTGAGGTGGCGCAGCTGCCTGTCCAGCACCCCGAGCGACCAGGTCCGGCCTGCCTCGTCCGGCACCTTGCGCTTGAGGATTTCAATCACGTTGCGCATCGGCGCCAGCGGATTGCGCAACTCATGCGCCAGCGTTGCCAGGAATTCGTCCTTGCGCCGGTCGGTATGGGACAACTGGTCGTTGAGCTGTTTGAGTTTCGACTCGGCGCCCAGGCGCGCTTCGAGCGACGACTCGGCCACCTTGCGCGCCAGGACCAGCTCTTTCTCATAGTTGCGCCGATCGGTCGCCACGAAAAATGCGTAATCATCCATCAGCGCTGCTCCGCGCTGGCGCCGCACAATGTTCATCAATACCGCAATGCGGCGGCGGTCGCGGCACACCAGGTCGATCTGTACCTCGGCAACCGATCCTTGTACCTGCAGCAATGGAATGCAATGGGTTTGGTGAAACACCTTGGCACCCATTGAAAACAGCCCGTTGACACGCAGCGTCTGCACCAGTTCGTCGGCCCGGTATCCGATCCAGTTGCAGAGGGTCTCGTTGACTCGCCAGATCAAGCCGTCTGCGCCTGTCGACATCAGCCCGCAGGGAGCTTGCTCGAACAGGGTGCTGTCGGAAACGTCGCCGCTTGCGTGGTCCATCCGCTTACACCAGGTAGCTGGCGACGAATGCCTCGATCGCGGCAGAGCTGGCAGTCGGCGCGCTCATGTGGGGACAATGGCCGATATTCTCGATCATGTGCAATGCGCTGTTGCGCATGTGGGCCTGCATGTAGCGGCCAACTTCCTGCGGCGCGATCAAGTCATCGGAGCATTGCAGGATCAGGGCCGGCACGACCGACTGGCAGAGCGCCTTGCGATAGTCGGAGAGGAAGGTGACCTTGGCAAAGTGGCGCGCAATGGCTGGATCGTTCTGGCAAAAACTGTTGACCAGTTCTTCCCTCAGCACCGGCTGCTCGGGTGCACCCATGATCACCGGTGCCATGCTGCTTGACCAGCCGAGGTAATTGCCATCCATGGTATCGAGCAGGTCATCGATATCCTCACGGCTGAATCCGCCGACATACTCGCCGTCATTGATGTAGCTCGGCGATGGACTGACCAGGATCTGGGCCGCAATCTGATGTGGGGACTTGATGGCAGCGAGCATGCCGATGATGGCACTGACGGAATGGCCCACGATGATCACCGGCTCGCTGCAGAACTCGGCGACGATATCAAGCATGTCATCCGCATAGCCATCCAGAGTGCCGTATTTCTGCCGGTCGTAGACATCCAGATCCGAGCCGCCGCTGCCGACCAGGTCGAAGGTGACGATGCGAAAGCGTTCGGCAAACGCCGGCGAAAGAAAACGCCACATGCTTTGATCACAGCCAAACCCATGGGCAAACAGCATGGTCGCAGGACCGTTGCCGCTGACCTTTACATTGTTGCGTACTTTGACCGACATGAGAGCTCGCTGAAAAATGGGAGATGCCGGCATCCGGGAGGCATCAATGCGGACCGGGGGCAACATGAAACGTGGATGACTGCGGGTGCCGCCTGCGTGCGCTGACAGGAAGGTTACGGCACGCCACACCAATGAATGACCCGCCATTGTAGAGTTTTTCCACCGGTCCCGTGACAGATTGCCGCATTCTCCTGGCCACACCTGTCCATGCCCGGCATGGAACCGGATGGCCGCCCAAATCAGCTGGAGGGCATGTTAGAATTCCGACCGCAACAGCCTGGCCGTTGCCCGAGTGGTGAAATTGGTAGACACAGCGGACTTAAAATCCGCCGCTTACCTGGAAAGGGGCGTGCCGGTTCAAGTCCGGCCTCGGGTACCATCAGCGTCTGAAATGGCCTATGCACACGCACGGCCAATCAAGAAATGCTTCGCCGACAAGAAGCTCACAACGTCGGCAGCCACCTCCCTTCAAGCCTGACCCGCTGGCGTCATGCGGGTCAATGTCCTTCGGATGACCTGGTCTGGATCAATGCGGTTTTCCAGCGATTCGATTTTGGAAATCAGGTCGGATGGACTGACATTCAAATTGTGGTCAAGGAAGGTTTTACTCAGAATCTCCCTTTCGGCGATATTCAATGTAAGGAGTGCATTGCCATGCACACCCAGAGCGGATTCTTCGCCAATCTTGAGGGAACTGCGTGCTTCGTGGTCAACCCAGGATCTGTTGGTGGGTGAATTGTCGTAATTGTTTTTACATGCCAGGACCAGGCAAGAAACAAAACATTTTCTAAGGAAGATATCCCTGTCACATAAGGGATTTTGAACGCCTGGCCTGGTTGGAACCGGCGTCACTCCACCGCCATGGGGAATCTGCAGGGTCACCTGCTGAATCTGATCGAAGTAGTGGGATGCCGTGATCAAGGCGCCCACATCAATGCCCGAGGATGTCAAAGCGTGGAGATAGCGAGCGATTGGAACCAGTCTGTCGCCGGACTTTGCCGGTGGAAATGTCGCACTCTCGATTTGCGACGCAATGGCAAAAATGATTGCATGTGGTATTCGACTGATGGTTCCGCTGCAGGCAATGCCATCCGACGTGGGCGCTTTGCCAACTGGCTGTTTTTGATTCGAGATCACTTCTTGCTTGAACGCAGCCAGGAGTTTCATGGATTGGACAGCCGAGGGAGATTGACCGATATGGCGTATTTCATTGTTCAACCGCAGATCGAGGCCAAGGCGACGCCGGCTGTTCGCATTGGCGTTCGCCAAGTTTGAAGGGGGTAGACTGGTTAAACGGTGGCCAGACAATCCTTTGCCAGCTTGCGCTGGAGCCTGCGATTGGGGTGGCTGCGGATTCGAGGGCGGGAGTGACCCGACGACGCCACTTCCGGCAATCACCCTTGCTAAATTTGCGCCCATATCACCTCCTCTGCCCGTCGTTGGATTGGTCCACTTTTGTCTCTCAAAACAGAAATGGAATTTTCAGATAAGTGGTAAATTGACAAGAGGAGTTCCATGTCCGGCAAAGTGATCCAGTTTGACGCCAGCGACCCGCGTGGTCAGAGTTTTCTCGATCTCCAGTTCTTCATCGATCCAGTCGCTTGATTGCCCTCCTGATCTCGAGCAAATCGAAATCGCGACGCCGCCGTGCCCCAACACGGCGGCATTCCAAAATGACACCGCGTCCATAGGGAAATTTTGCTAAAATCGCCAGCGCAAAGAAACGTGGTTTTGCCTTGCAGCCCAGTTTGACCAGGCCCCTGTCTTTATCCATTCCCTGCACGACCGGCATCGTCAACTCGCCTTCGCCGCGCGGGCATCGTATCGTTCGCTTGAATTCTGCCTGACCTCTGCATCCAGCCTGCTTCGCACCATGAATCACATCGATCGCCTGCACAAATTGCGTATGCCATGACCGTGGCAGAATTCTTCAGTGGCCTGCTGCGCAACCTGATCCTGCCGCCTGGACTGCTGTTTTTTCCTGTCGCCATCGGCCTGCTGCTGCGCTTGCGCTGGCGACGTTTGGGAAACACCATTGCCGGCACGGCACTGCTGCTGCTTTACCTGGCGTGCACTGGCGTGGGCTCGAACTTGCTGGTCGCTCCCCTGGAAGCCCGCACCCAGGTCTTGCGCGATCCCGCACACACCGGCGCCCAGGCAATCGTCGTGCTGTCGGCCGGCAGCATGATGGAAGCACCCGAATATGGCGGTGCAAATATTCCCGATTACATCGGCCTGGGGCGCCTGCGTTATGCCGCTCACCTGCAACGCTTGACCAGGTTGCCGATTCTGACATCGGGTGGCGTCTCCGACGACAGCAGGATGGAACCGTCCAAGGCCGAGGAAATGGCCAAGGCGCTCAAGGAAGATTTCGGCGTGCCGGTGCAATGGGTGGAAGCGCGCTCGGCGACCACACAGGAAAATGCCCGCTACTCTGCCAGCATTCTGAAAGCCAACGGCATCGGCAAGGTGCTGCTGGTAACCGATGCCATGCACATGCCGCGGGCCAGGGAAATCTTCGAGTTCTACAAGATTGACGTCGTGGCTGCACCAACGCTGTTCTTCAGCCGCCGCAGCGAATGGAATCTTTTGCAGTTGTTGCCTGGGCCGGAGGGCTTGCGCAGGTCGTGGTACGCCAGTT
>JBPBPY010000488.1:0-6083 GCA_050954505.1 Janthinobacterium lividum | reverse complement strand
GATCCGACGCTGCTGGCCGATGACAAGGACATGCTGGAAGACCTGGTGGCCGCCGCCTTCAACGACGCGGTGCGCAAGGCGGAAGCCACCAGCCAGGAAAAGATGGCGGGCATCAGCGCGGGCATGCCGGCCGGCTTTAAGCTGCCGTTCTGAAGCGTCGCCGGTGTCGCATGTCGATGCCGCTGGCCGCGCAGCGTCGCAGGCGCCCGCTGCAGCAACCAGCGCTGCGTTCAGTACCGCAGCCAGTGCTGCGTTCAGTACGGCAGTCAGCGCTGCGTTCAGTACCGCAGCCAGCGCTGCAATCAGTACGGCAGCCGGTGCTGCATTCAGCACGGCAGCCAGCGCTGCATTTAGTACGGCAGCCCATGCCATAACCAACAGCGCCGCGCGCGCAGTCACCATTTCGTGAAAACACCTTCCAGTCTCGATTTCCTTACCGATGCTTTGCGCCGCCTTCCGGGCGTGGGGCCAAAGTCGGCCCAGCGCATTGCCTACCATCTCATGCAGCATGACCGTGACGGCGCCGCCTTGCTCGGCCGCGCCTTGTCGCAAGCGGTCGAGCGCATCCGCCACTGCGCTTCCTGCAATACGTTTACCGAGCGCGAAGTCTGCGAAACCTGCCTGTCGCCGGAGCGCGATGCCAGTCAGCTGTGCGTGGTGGAGACGCCCGGCGATCAATTGATGATCGAGCAGACCATGACCTACAAGGGATTGTATTTCGTGCTCATGGGCCGGCTCTCTCCACTCGACGGCATCGGCCCCAAGGACATCCATCTTGAAAAACTGATCGCCCGCGCCACCGATGGACTGGTCGAAGAAGTGGTCCTGGCCACCAATTTCACCAATGAAGGCGAGGCCACCGCACACTACATCAGTGAAACCCTCAAGGCCCGCAAGCTGAAGGTCAGCCGGCTGGCGCGCGGGGTCCCGGTTGGCGGCGAGCTGGAATACGTCGATGCCGGTACCATCGCGCGCGCCATGATGGACAGACGCACGACATGAGAATGGACCCGGTGTCGGCAGCGCGTTGACTCCTTGGAGTCTTCCGGGCCGTGAGGTATGATGGAAAAACTGCACAGTCGTTCGATGCATGAATGGACCACCATTCAAAAATAAAAATGCGCAAAAGCATTTGACCATCAAAATCCAGATAGACCGAGGAGACACAATGAAATTGAGCTTGAAGCAGTTCGCCATCGCCTCCGGCTTGTTCTTGCTGGGTTATGCCAGCATGAACACCCACCTGTTTGCCCAGCCCGCCGCCGCTACGCTCGAAAAACCCAAGGTTGCCATCGCCGTCGGCGGCAAGAACCTGTTTTATTATCTGCCGCTGACGATTGCCGAACAGCTGGGCTACTTCAAGGAAGAAGGCTTGCAGGTCGAGATCTCCGATTTTGCCGGCGGTGCCAAAGCCCTGCAGGCCCTGGTCGGTGGCAGTGCCGATGTGGTCTCCGGTGCCTATGAACACACCATCAGCATGCAGGCCAAGGGCCAGCCCATCACCGCCTTCGTGCTGCAAGGCCGCAGTCCGCAAATCGTGCTGGGCATTTCCAACAAGTCGATGCCGAACTACAAGGGCATTGCCGACCTCAAGGGCAAGAAGATCGGTGTCACTGCGCCGGGTTCATCGACCAACATGCTGGCCAATTTCGTGCTCGCCAAAGGCGGCCTGAAACCCACCGATGTGTCATTCATCGGCGTCGGCACGGCCGCCGGCGCACTTTCCGCCATGCGCTTGGGACAGATCGATGCCATGTCGAATCTCGACCCGGTCATCACCATGCTGGAACAAAGCAAGGAAATGAAGGTTGTTGTCGACACGCGCACGATGAAGGATACCGCCGATGTGTTTGGCGGCCCGATGCCGGCCGGAACACTGTATGCGTCGGAAGACTTCCTGAAAAAAAATCCCCGGACCGCGCAGGCCCTTGCCAATGCCATGGTGCGGGCGCTGAAGTGGATCCAGCGTGCCGGTCCTTCCGATATCGTGAAGGTCGTGCCGGAAAGCTACCAGCTCGGTGACCGCGCCTTGTACCTGGCCTCGTTTGCCAAGGTGCGCGAAGCCATTTCACCCGATGGCATGTTCCCGGCCAATGGACCGGCAACGGCATTGAAGGCCCTGCAGGCATTCGACCCCGGCCTGGCCGACAGGAACATCGACCTGAGCAAGACCTACACCAATGAAATGGTGAAAGTGGCCAACGCGAAGTACAAGTAGGTTTTTTACAGGATCGACTGTTCATGCGCGACGCCAGTTCCCCTGTTTCGCCACCGGCACTGCTGCTCGACAACATCAGCTGCACCTTTGTTTCGGCCGATGACCCCAGCCAGCGCTACACCGCCATGGCCAACACCACGCTGGCCATTGCACCCGGCGAATTCGTCAGTGTGGTGGGACCTACCGGCTGCGGCAAGTCGACGCTGCTCAATGTCGCTGCCGGCCTTCTTGTGCCGTCCAGTGGCCGCGTCGAAGTGTTTGGCCAGCCGCTGGTCGGCATCAACCAGCGCGCCGGCTACATGTTCCAGGCCGAGGCATTGATGCCCTGGCGCAGCGCGCTGCAAAACGTCATTGCGGGTTTGCAGTACCGCGGCGTCGGCGATACCGAAGCACGCAAGCTTGGTGAAGAGTGGCTTGCGCGGGTCGGCCTGCGCGGTTTTGGCGACCGCTATCCGCACCAGCTTTCCGGCGGCATGCGCAAACGCGTGGCCCTGGCGCAAACGCTGATCCTCGACCCCGACATCATCTTGATGGATGAACCGTTTTCCGCACTCGACATCCAGACCCGGCAATTGATGGAAAACGAAGTCCTGGACCTGTGGGGCGCAAAGAAGAAAGCGGTGCTGTTCATTACCCACGACCTCGACGAAGCCATCGGCATGTCCGACCGCGTGGTGGTGCTTGCCGCCGGTCCGGCCACCCATCCGATCGGCGAATTCATCATCGACCTGGAGCGCCCGCGCGACGTCGCCGAGGTGCGCATGCTGCCGCGTTTTGTCGAACTGCATACCCGGATCTGGGATGTGTTGCGCGACGAAGTATTGAAGGGCTACCAGCAGCAAAAGGTAAAGCGCTGACGCATGGCCATCCGCAGCATCCATCCCGTTCCCGAACCAGGCCGCCCATCATGCTGAAATTCCTCAAACCCAAACGCGGCAACCTGCGTCTCTACCAGGTGCTGGTCTTCATCCTGATGTTCGCCGTCTGGCATCTGGTCACGCGCAATGCGCAGACCGCATTCTTCTTTGGCGAGCCATTGAAGGTAATGGTGCGCATCTGGCAGTGGTTTACCATGGGCAGCGGCAGTCTCGATGTCGGCTTTGGCGACCGTACCTGGTTCACGCTGCAATTTCCAGGCGAAATCTATTCGCATTTGCTGGTGACCCTGACCGAAACCGTGCTGGCGTTCGGCATTGGCACCTCGCTCGGGCTGGCAGTGGGCCTCTGGCTGGCGCTTTCGCCATTGACCTCGGCCGTGCTCGACCCTTACATCAAGGCGGCCAACTCGATGCCGCGCGTGATCTTGGCGCCGATCTTCGGCATGTGGTTCGGACTGGGCATCTGGTCGAAAGTGGCACTGGCCGTGACACTGGTGTTTTTCATCGTGTTCTTCAATGTCTACCAGGGCGTCAAGGAAGTCAGCCCGGTGGTGCTGGCCAACGCCAGGATGCTGGGTGCCAACGCGCGCCAGTTGCTGCGCACCGTCTACCTGCCGTCAGCCACCTCCTGGGTTTTTTCCAGCCTGCACACGTCGGTCGGCCTGGCTTTTGTCGGCGCCATCGTCGGCGAATATCTCGGCTCGGCGCGCGGTGTGGGCTATCTGATCCTGCAGGCTGAAGGCACCTTCGATATCAATACCGTGTTCGCCGGCATCGTGGTCTTGACGGCGTTTGCACTGGTGCTCGACGCCGTGGTGGGCCTGGTGGAAAAACGGCTGATGAAATGGCAGCCGCGGGTTGGCGAGACGGAGAAAATGTAGCAACTGCCAGGATGCCGGTAACAATTTTTTGCATTGATCCAGCGATTGCTGCAAGCGCAACGAGCCATCCGGGAAGAAAAAATTTGATTGAGCATGCAACGTCCGGCCGGGAACTGTCACTCAGACAGTTATTCTGACAACCGGACGTTTTGCATGGACCACATACACGCCGGCGCGCCCCGCGCCGGCACTACCGCCCCAACGCCTGGCATCGAGGCACAGCCCGGGCACGACACTGGCCAGGCCGGCGATGCTGGCCACCTCGACAATGCCGGCCATGCTGGCAATGTCGGCAATGTCTGCAATGTCTGCAATGCCGGTAACGTTGGCAACGTGGGCAATATCGGCAACGTTCGCAACGTCGGCAATGTCGGCAATGCGAGCAACACCGACACGACTGGCAATGCCACCATGCTGCCCGCAGTTGCCACACGTGCTGCACTCGAGTCCGGTTTTCTCAGCGCACTGCGCAACAACGATGCCACTGCAGTTGCAGGCTTGCTCGATTGCGGCCTGGGCGCCGACAGGCCGCTGCAATGTCGTGCCTCCCCGGTGGTCCTGGCGGCCAGGGAGGGCAGGCCGGCAATCCTGGCGCTGCTGCTGCAGCGGTGCGCCTCGCCCGCCTTGAATGACCAAGGCAATGCAGCATTGTGGGAAGCGGTAAAGAGCCGGCGCGACGATGTGGTGACCATGCTGCTGGCTTGCGGCCGCGATGCCAGGCAGGCCGATTCGGCCGGCGAGACGCTGTTGA
Organism: Janthinobacterium lividum; assembly: GCA_050954505.1. Taxonomy (GTDB): domain Bacteria; phylum Pseudomonadota; class Gammaproteobacteria; order Burkholderiales; family Burkholderiaceae_D; genus JAQGMO01. Next base: position 1,355 of record JBPBPY010000488.1, on the reverse strand, counting down.
TGCTGGCGGCCAGGACTGCCGAACCGGAAACCGTCGGACGCTTGATCAAGGCCGGCGGCGACATCGACGCGCAAGACCGCAGCGGCATGAGTGCCATCCTGTATGCCATGCGCGAGGGGCGGCTGGACAATGTCCGCCTGCTGCTCGATCATCATGCCCGGCTGGACCTGAAGCATGATGTGGTATTCAATGTGATGCGTAACGACGCGGAATTTCCAAACTTGTCGCGCCAGCGATTGGGCGGCTTCGTCGAAGTCCTGCTGGAACAAGGGGTCAGCTTCAATCTCGGCAATTGGGTCTGCGAAGAAAATATCGTCGCCGCCGAGCTGCTGCGCTTGCGCGCCGTACCCGCCGATTTGTTATTGACCAACGGGCATACGCCCTTGAGTTTCATCGATGCCTGGATCGCTGCGCTCGAACAGCTCGACAGCCAGCCTGTCGGTGCCGCGGGCCGCCGGTTTTGCCAACGCATGCTGCTTGCCGGACTCTCTCCCATGAATGCAGTGTGGCTGCGTCACGCCTTGGGCAGGCTCTACGCCGGCACTGAACTCTGGGTTCCACTGGCAATTCAATGCTGGCCACTCGAGCCGGTCGAGACCTGGGAAGTCAGGCGTCATCCACCGACACCGATGCAAAAGCGCATGCTGTGTGCGGCGCTGCTCGCCAGCCTGGACACCGAGGTGGACTTTGCTGAAGAATTGTTCGAACACGACGGCGTGAGCATGGCGTGCGCCAGACATTGTTGTCAGTTGGCAGAGCAACAGCGCAAGGTATTGATCGCATTCGGTCAGGCAGCGCTTGATGCGTCGATTGGCCGGTGCCTTGATGACATGAATCTGCGTTGCCAGGAGTTGCTGTCCTGCGAGGGCGAACTGCAGTTCGATGACCTTGAACAGGCCCTGCGTCAGCAGGCCGGGTTGTGGCAGCCTTTCGTTGCGCTGGTCACGGCGGCGGCCGAACACGCCGTGGCACAAGCCGGCACGCTGGCGCGCCAACGACACAGCGCTGGAGAGGACGAAACGCAGCTGGCAGTGCATTTCAGGCAGCAGTGGTCGGCATTTTTTCACCAAAGTTTGGGAGGAAAAAATTGGGAGGAGTGCCGCAGTGCGCTGCTTGCCGGCATAGGCGCGGTGTGCAATGCCAATCAGTTCGTCGAGGGCATGAGATTGCAGCTGGCTTTGCTGACACGGTTTTTTGAACGACTGGTTCAAGCGCAGCCAGGTGACTAATATTTGACGGCATCAGGAACATGATCGAGGCAATGGTTACCTGGACAGTACCATTCACTCTGCATGCTCATCATGATTCCTCGCACTCGCCATCGCTCCAATTCGGGCGCAATCGGCAACACTGCG
>JBPBPY010000226.1:0-6116 GCA_050954505.1 Janthinobacterium lividum | reverse complement strand
CGCCGAAATTGATCGCCACATCGTTGCCGAACACCTGGCAGCACAGCATGGTCAGTGCTTCACACTGGGTGGGATTGACCTTTCCCGGCATGATTGAACTGCCCGGCTCGTTTTCCGGAATGCGCAGTTCACCCAGCCCGGAGCGCGGACCCGATGACAGCCAGCGCACATCGTTGGCAATCTTCATCAGCGCCGCTGCCAGGGTTTTCTGGGCACCGTGGGCCGAGACCAGTTCATCATGGGCGGCCAGGGCAGCAAATTTGTTGGGCGCGCTCTGGAAAGGCAAGCCCAGGCGGCTGGTCAGCTCTGCCGCCACCCGGGCGCCAAACTCGGGATGGGTATTCAAGCCGGTACCCACCGCAGTGCCGCCGGCAGCCAGCGCCAGCAAGGGCGGTGCAACGGCCGCCAGAGCGCGCGCGGCATGATCGAGCTGGGCCACGTAGCCGGAAAATTCCTGGCCCAGCGTCAGTGGGGTGGCGTCCTGCAAATGGGTGCGGCCGATCTTGACAATCCCGGCAAATGCGACCGATTTGGCCTGCAGGGTGTTGCGCAGTGCCGACAGCGCCGGCCACAGCTGCATTGCCAGCGCCCGGCTGGCCGCCACATGCATGGCAGTCGGAAAAATGTCGTTCGAAGATTGGCCCAGATTGATTTCATCATTGGGATGCACCAGGCGGCCTTCGCCGCGTGCGCCACCGAGCAATTCCGATGCCCGGTTGGCCAGCACTTCATTCATGTTCATGTTGGTCTGGGTGCCGGAGCCGGTTTGCCAGATCGACAGCGGGAACTCGCCATCATGGGAGCCGGCGATGACTTCCTCGGCAGCCTTGACAATGGCTGCTGCGCGCTCTGCCGGCAGGCGGCCGAGGTCACGGTTGACGATGGCACAGGCGCGTTTGACTTCTGCCAGTGCTGTCACCAGCTCACGCGGCATGCGCTCGGTGGAGATCTTGAAGTGTTCCAGCGAACGCTGGGTTTGCGCCCCCCAGAGCCGCTCGGAGGGAACCTCGATGGGGCCGAAGGAATCTTTTTCTGTTCTGGTCATGGACATTAATGTCTCCGTAACGGTGACACCGTGCAAAGGGCAGAGCTCAGCCCGCAGTACGGCGCCGGTTTTTCAGGAAAGCTGCTTTGCCACGCCGGCGCTTCAGGCCGGGGGCGGCTGGTGGGTGATTGGACAGGCGTCGACGACCTGCAGATCGTTGTCCTTGGCGAAGTCGAGCACGAATTGATATGCCAGCGGTTGCAGCTGGCGCAACTCCTCGCTGACGATGACGGCGCGCACGCCGGCCAGCAGGGCCGGCCGCACATAGGGAGAATATTTGAGACGGGCATTCATGTCGCCCATGCCTTCAGGACGGAAACAGGACATCACGCCACACAGGCGCTCGGCCCAGTCGCTGGGCCGGAATTGCTTGCCATCGCTGGTGAGTCCCTGGATGAAGAATTCACGCGCGGGGGCGGAGGTATTGCCGACCGTATCGTCCATGGAAAACGCCCGCTTTCTGCAATAGTGCCATCTGATTCGCTCGCCGCAATCGTGCCGCGCTGAACGTCTGAAATTCCTGCATATTATATCTTATATAAGAGCTTAATCGCCTCCCGGCAACATCAGCCCAGCCACACGGCGACCGACAGCAGCGCCAGCAGAAGCATCCACAGCAGCAGCGCACGCCATACCAGTCCGACCGTACTCTGCAGGGCCCGAATCGACGGTTCTTCGCCGGGCGGGCTGTCGATCTCGATGCCCAGCGCATCGACTGTGGCAGCATCGGCCGGCAGGACATCGATGGCATTTTCCGCCGGCGTGCCCAGCCGTACGCCCATTGCGCCGCCGCCGGCAGTGAGGATGATGCCGGTGGTTTCGTTTTGCCAGCGATGGGCAAAATTGCGCCAGGCATAGATGGCGTCTTCAAAATTGCCGACGACCGCAAATGCAGCGGCTGTCAGCCGGGCCGGTATCCAGTCGATCCAGTAATAAGCCTGGGTGGCGAATTTTCCAAATGCCTCGCTTTTCATGTGCTCCGGCTCGTTCCAGGCGCGGGCCAGATATTCCGCTACCCGGTAGAACACGGCACCGGCCGGACCGAGCGGCATCAAAAACCAGAAGAAAACCCCGAACACATGGCGGTGAGTGGTAACCAGTGCTTTTTCGACCGCCAGGCGAGAAATTTCACCAGCCTCCAGTCCCGCCGTATCCTGCTTGAGCCACTCGCCAAGCAAGCTGCGGGCACCATCGATGTCGCCGGCATTCAGGGCCAGCTGGATGGCGGTGAAGTAATGGCTGTAATGGCGAAAACCCAGAGTCAGGTAGACGATGGCTACATTCCAGGCCAGTTGCAAAGGCTCACCGACCTTGCCCAGCAGCCAGTAGATGACGATGGTTGGCACGACCAGGCCTGCAACGACCAGCAGCCAGGCCAGGCGGCCGTGTTCGCGTTTGCCGGCATTGAACCCATGCTCCATGCGGTTGGCAAGCAGCTTGATGACGCCATAGATCGGGTTATCGGCACGCAAGGGCTTCAATTGTTCAAGCACCAGTGCGCACAGAATGGAAAAAAATGTCATCAAGGAACCCGTCGTGTCAGCCAGGCCATACGATAGCGCAGCATGGCTTCTTAATCAAACTGCGCTGCACCGGCATGCTCGGCAGCTGATCTGCTGGTTGATTGCTGCTTGCCAACGACCCCTTGCCGCTCGCCGCTTGCGGCTTGCCGATGACGAATGACTGCTGGCTGCTGGCTGCCAGCAGTTGCAGGTTCATCATGCGCGCAGAAAATGAAACAGGTTGCGCAGGATGTGCGCGGTGGCGCCCCAGATGAAAAACCGTTCATAGGGCATGGCATAGAAAGAGCGGCGCTGGCCGCCCATTTCACCGGAGCGGCGCTGATGGTTGCCGCCGTCCAGCAAAAACGCCAGGGGCACTTCAAAGATCTCGGCGACTTCATCAGGGTCGGCGCGCAGCGCGAACGGTGGAAACACCAGCGCCACGACCGGGTCGATGCAGTAGCCGGTGACGGTGAAATATTGCGGCAGGCTGCCGATGACTTCGATGTGCGCACGTGCCAGGCCGACCTCCTCCTCGGTTTCGCGCAGGGCGGTGTCCACCGGCGATGCATCTTCAGGCTCGGCGCGTCCCCCTGGCAGGCTGATCTGGCCCGGATGGTCGGTCAGGTTGGCAGTGCGTTGCGTGAGCAACATCGTCAGGCCTTGTTCGCGCACCACGATCGGCAGCAGGACCGAGGCGCGGGTGAATTCGCCGCAAGCGCGCATGGGCAAACCAAGCTCGTTGATACGTTGGCGCATCAAATGTTCATTCGAGACTTCCGGCAGCCAGGGCGGCGGTGCGGCAAACCGCTGGCGCAGCCACTGCGGGGTCAGCTGGCCCGGCACCACCGCCTGCTCGCCAGTCCAGTCTTCTATGGAAATGCTCTCCGGATCGAAAATCGGCTTGATCAATGTGGCGCCTCCGCCAGCGCAGCCAATTGCCAGGCACGCTTGCCGGACGCGGTCCCGCTGGCCTGCCCTGACATCGGCCGGCTTGGAGCTGGCTGCACTGCTACGCGATCGGTTTTCATGTCTTGCACTCGAGTTTATTCTTGATTGTATCCGCTCACAGCGCTGTAGACATGAATTCAAACCGCCATCGAAATGGAAAAAGGGATGCCGCTGGCATCCCTTTCCTGTTTTTACTGCGACAAACCGTAACGTCAAGCTGCCGCCGTGGCCTGCTGGCGTAACTGTTTGCCTTGCTGCATTACTGTGCAGCGGCTTTCGCAACAACGCGACGCTGTGGCAGCTTTTCCTTGATACGCGCCGATTTGCCCGAACGCTCACGCAGATAGTACAGCTTGGCGCGGCGTACATCGCCACGGCGCTTGACTTCGATCGACGCGATCAGCGGCGAGTACAACTGGAATGTACGCTCAACGCCTTCACCCGAAGAAATCTTGCGCACGATGAAGTTCGAATTCAAGCCACGATTGCGGCGCGAAATTACCACACCTTCGTAAGCCTGGGCACGCTTGCGTGTACCTTCGACCACATTGACACTGACCACGACGGTGTCGCCGGGTGCAAAGTCAGGGATGTTTTTGCCGAGACGAGCAATTTCTTCTAGCTCTAATTGTTGGATCAAGTCCATTTTCTACTCCAAAAACCATCTTGCCGGCGCGTTGTCGAGATGTATGCCCGGTAGAGGATGGGGTTGACCATGCAAGCGGCCTGGTGCCCGCCTGCCCTGTACTACAACTTGTACTACCACTTGTGCTGCCACTGCCAACCGCAGCCTGGCCTACAGACTGCGCAAGAACTTTTCATCGGCGGCACTGAGCAAACCGTCAATGCGCGCCTGCTCGATGAGCGCCGGCCGCTTTTTCAGCGTTGCTTCCAGCGCCCGTGCACGGCGCCATTTGACGATCTCGGCATGATGGCCGCCCATCAATACCGCCGGTACCGACACGCCTTCATATTCTTCCGGCCGGGTGTAATGCGGATGGTCCAGCAAGCCATTGACAAAACTGTCTTCGACTGCGGAGTCATTGTCATGCAGTACGCCGGGCAACTGGCGAATCACCGCATCCATCAATGCCATGGCCGGTATTTCACCGCCCGAGAGCACGAAATCGCCAATGCTGATTTCTTCATCGACGCAGCGCTCCAGCAAGCGCTGGTCGACTGCTTCGTAGCGCCCGCACAGCAGCACCACACCGGGCTCGTTTGCAAACTGCATCACCCGCGCATGCGTCAACGGTGCACCCTGCGGTGACAGATACACCACCTTGGGCGGGGGTAACGCCAGGCTGGCCTGGCGGGCCTTGGCCGCATCGATGGCGGCTTCCAGCGGCTTGGCCAGCATCACCATGCCGGGACCACCGCCATACGGGCGGTCATCGACGGTACGATGGTTATCGCTGGTGAAGTCGCGCGGATTCCAGCACGACAGTGCACAACGCTGCTGCTCGAAAGCCCGCCGCGTGATGCCCGACTGCGTCAACGCTGCAAACATTTCCGGAAACAGCGTCACGACATCAAATTGCATCTCGCTGCCTTTCTGGAAAACTGTTGCTCAGATTCTCACCGTCGTGACAGCAGCGCAGCGACGGATGATCACGCCAGGCCAACGCTGCCGAGACTCAACGACCAGGACAACGGACGATCAAACGGTCACCGTCAACCTCCACAGCCGGCATGCCGGCCAGATCAGTAATCGCGTTCCCAGTCCACCGTGATCTTGCGACCGGCCTGGTCCACCGTCTTGACGAACTGCTCGACAAAGGGAATCAGGCATTCAGTGGGCGCTGCCCTGGCAGGCGCAACCTGGCCTTCGGCCGCTGCAAGCGCGTCGTTCGACCAGGTCACTTTGAGAATCGGGTGGGCACCATAGTCCATCAGGTCGCCGACCACGCCCAGGCGCTCGCCACGCAGGTTTTCCACATCCAGGCCGATCAAATCGACCCAGTAGAATTCATTGTCCGACAAGGCAGGAAAATGACTACGACGGATGGAGACCGCAGTGCCCTTGAGCGCTTCTGCCGCATCACGGCCGGAAATCCCCATCAGCTGTGCCACCACGTCACCGCCGTGCGTCTTGGCCGACAACATGTCGACATCATGCATTTCCGGTTTGTCGAGCCACCATGTCTTGGCGGACAACAGGGCATCGGCATCGGAGGAATACGGATGAATCCGGATCCAGCCATTGATGCCATATGCACCAGAAACATAGCCTACCACCACGAGATCCTCAGGCAGCTTCATCAAAGCAGCTCCCTGGACAGACGCGGCGGCAATTACGCTGCTGCTGGGGTCTTGACTGCAGCCTTGCCGTCCGACTTGACCAGGCGTGCAACGGTTGGCGACAGTTGTGCGCCAATGCCTTGCCAGTAAGCCAGGCGATCCTGCACGATGCGGAAGCCTTCTTCGCCACCCGACGCAACCGGATTGTAGAAACCGATGCGTTCGATGAAGCGGCCATCGCGGCGATTACGCGAATCGGTTGCGACGATGTTGAAAAACGGGCGCTTTTTGGCGCCTCCACGAGCTAAACGAATAACGACCATAATATTTCCAGAAAAGAGTCCGAATGCGGAAAAAGCCGCAAATTATAGCCCGAA
>JBPBPY010000280.1:0-6160 GCA_050954505.1 Janthinobacterium lividum | reverse complement strand
GCTTCCTTCGAACACCAACAATGAATTTTCGCGCGGAGATGAACATGTCTGACACAATGGAAGCACAGGCTGAAACCGGTATGGACATCAACTCGGGCGCCCATGCACCCGAACCGGCAGCATTCAAGGATCTCAGCGGCGCGCCGCGCCACGGCGAAACCAGCAACGATATCGATTTCATCCTCGATATTCCGGTACAGCTGACAGTGCAACTGGGCCGCACCCGCATCGCCATCAAGAACCTGCTGCAACTGGCACAGGGCTCGGTGGTCGAGCTCGACGGCCTGGCCGGCGAACCGATGGATGTGCTGGTCAACGGCTGCCTGATTGCGCAAGGCGAAGTCGTGGTCGTCAACGACAAGTTCGGCATTCGGCTCACCGACATCATCACGCCTGCCGAACGCATCCGGAAAATCAATACATGACCATCCAGGCAGCGGCTCGGGCCGCCGCATTGCCTGCGCTTGCAGGGCTGGCAATGCTGGCAGCGGCAAGCGCAGCGCCAGCATTGGCGCAATCCGCTTCCAATGCCAACCCCTCGGCAGCCGCGCCTGCTGCATCGCTGGCTGCATCTTCAGGCGCATCTTCAGCTGCACCCGGCGCAGGAACGGCAATGATCTCGGGCGCAAATTCGGCGACACCTTCGGGCACCGTGACCGGCACGCCATCGGGCAGCGCATCGGGCATGGCAGCTTCCGTGTCGTCTGCCGCCGCGGGCACCCTGGCCTCGACGCAGACATCGGCCACAGCAGGCGCAAGTGCCACGACGCCAGCGCCTGCGGGCAGGAATTCCGCCTTGTCTTCTTCTCTGGCGCCATCAATCACCAATACTGGCGCCGTGGGCAGCGCACCGGCTTCGCCGGCATTGCCTGCCTCGGCCAGCGGCATGATGCAGGTCGTCACCGGACTGGCCGTGGTGCTGGCACTGATGGCCGGCGTGGCATGGCTGCTCAAGCGCCTGAATATCGCCAAGACCGGCAGCGCCAGCGCAATTCGCATCATCGGCGGCGTCTCGGTGGGTAACCGTGAACGGGTGATGGTGGTCGAGGTGGCGGACCAATGGATCGTCGTCGGCGTCGCCGCCGGCAGCGTGACGTCGCTGGCGACCATGCCGCGCCAGGTTCCCACCGGCAGGAATGCGGCACTTGGCGCCGACGGCTTGCCGGTTTCCGGGACCGACTCCACGCCTGGCGCAAGCACTGCCAATTTTTCATCGTGGCTCAAACAAAAGATTGATCAACGCAATGCCCGCACCTAGTATTCCTGCATCGACCTTGTTTGACAGCCCGTGCGCATTCGAAAAGCCAACCCCATCCGTGGCATGCGTCCAGCTGGCCACGCGCCTGGCGATCCTGCTGGCACTGGCACTGCTGGGCTGGCTGGCGCTTTCGCTGCTGCTGCCGCAATCGGCGCTGGCTCAGGTTGCCGGCCTGCCTGCATGGAACAGCACGCCAACGGCCGGTGGCGGCCAAAGCTATTCGCTGAGCCTGCAAACCCTGCTGCTGCTGACCGCCCTGTCCTTCATTCCTGCAGCGCTGCTGATGATGACCAGCTTTACCCGCATCATCATCGTGCTGTCGCTGCTGCGCCAGGCGCTGGGCACTCAGACCGCGCCGCCGAACCAGGTAATGATCGGCCTGTCGCTGTTCCTGACCCTGTTCGTCATGGGCCCGGTGCTCGACAAGATCTATACCGATGCCTACCTGCCTTTGAATGACAACAAGATCACCATGCAGCAAGCGCTGGACCGTGGCGTGGTGCCGCTGAAAGCATTCATGATGCGGCAAACCCGCGAAAGCGACCTGGCGCTGTATGCCAAGCTCTCCGGTTCGCCACCCATGAACGGGCCGGAAGAAGTCACCCTGCGCATTCTGGTTCCGGCATTTGTCACCAGCGAATTGAAGACCGCATTCCAGATCGGTTTTGCCATCTTCATCCCGTTCCTGATCATCGACATGGTGGTGGCCAGCGTGCTCATGTCGATGGGCATGATGATGGTGTCGCCAGCCATTGTCTCGCTGCCGTTCAAGCTGATGCTGTTCGTGCTGGTCGACGGCTGGCAATTGCTGATCGGCTCGCTGGCACAAAGTTTTTACTAGGTGAGAACGTGAACACTACCCTGGCAATGGCCACGCGCGGAGACCGGACATGACCCCTGAATCAGTGATGTCATTTGGCCGTCATGCCATGGAAGTCATGTTGATGATTGCAGCCCCGCTGCTGCTGGTGGCGCTCATCGTGGGCCTGGTGGTGAGCATTTTCCAGGCTGCCACCCAGATCAATGAAACCACGCTGTCCTTCATTCCCAAGCTGGTCGGCATTTTCGTCACGCTGGTGGTGGCCGGACCCTGGATGCTTTCCATCATGCTCGACTACATGCGCCAGGTATTCGGCGGCATTCCCGGATATATCGGTTGATGTGGATTCAGCGTGAAGCGGTCGGCGCGCAGCGGCACTGCGCAGCAGTTCAGTTCTGCGCCTGCGGCAGGCCGCGCCGATGATTCACGCCACCAGCGCCGAACTGTATCACTGGGTCGCCCTGTTCCTGTGGCCGCTGGCACGCATCATGGGCCTGCTGACAGTGGCGCCCCTGTTTGGCAATGTCAGCGTGCCGGCACGCGCCAAGATCGCTCTGGGCGTGCTGCTGACCATCATCATCTCTCCCGGCGTGCCGCCGCTGCCGGCTTCCGACCCGGCCTCGATGACCGGTTTCCTGATCTTGATCCAGCAAATGCTGATCGGCCTGGCCATGGGGTTTGCCATGCGCGTGGTGTTCGCCGCCATTGAAATGGCCGGTGAAGTATCGGGCATGACCATGGGCTTGAGCTTTGCCAGTTTCTTCGATCCGCAAACCCGCGGGCGCACCTCGGTCGTGAGCCAGTTCGTGGCCCTGATTGCCTTGATGCTGTACCTGGCAACGAACATGCACCTGGTGCTGCTGGCGACGCTGGCTGACAGTTTCAACTCGCTTCCCATTTCGGCCACGCCGCTCAATCCACTGGCACTGCGCGAGGTGGCCAACTGGGGGGCACGCATCTTCAGCGGCGGGCTGCAATTGGCGCTGCCCATCATTGCCGCGCTGCTGGTGACCAACCTTGGCCTGGGCGTGCTGACCCGCGCTGCTCCCCAGCTCAATTTGTTCGGCATCGGCTTTCCGATCACGCTGGGGGTTGGCTTCATCATGCTGACCGTCACCCTGCCCTACCTGGCCACGCCGATGCAGAACCTGTTCGAGGAAGGCATGCAGGAGATAGCCAAAATCAGCGCGGCGGCATTTGCGCCGCCGGCACCGCGATAGCAGCCCGGCAAACGGAAACCCGCGCAGTGCAACGGGCGGCAAATCAGGCCGAGTCAACTGGCCTGGAAGGGCCAGCGCGCAGCGGCGCCCGGCCACAGGCGGCGACGCCAATTCGACTGCCGGCCTGAACCTCGTGCCTTGCCGCCGCAGGGCGCCCGCGCCAAAAACTCTCGGGCCGGCGCCCGTGCGGCTGGACTGGATAAATCAATCCAGATCGAATTTCAACTCCAGAACTGCGGTGCGTTGCGGATAAGGATGGAAATTCCAGTAAGTGCGGTTGCTGACATTGTCGACGCCAAGCGAGGCCATCAGCTGTTTGCTCAAGCGGTAGCGCAAGCGCACGTCGGTGACAAGAAAGCTGCTCACACCGGTATAGGCATTCGCATTCACATCGCTGTTGTCGAGCTGGCCGTACTGCCTGCCGCTGAAACGCGTGCCCACCGAGTAGGTCCAGCGTTCATCGGGCCGGTAGGTGGCCAGTGCACTGGCACGCCAGCGCGGCACGCGTGGCTGCCACTTGCCTTCGCTTGCCGGGTTGTTGGCATTGCTGACGGTTTTTGAATCGGCAAAGGTGATGCTGCCGGAGAGGTCGAGTCCCCGCGTGGCCACGTTGACTGCCTGGTAAGCCAGCTCCACGCCGGTGGTGCGCATGTGGTCGACGTTTTGCACGGTGGTGGTCGTGCCGGTAGCGGTGAGCTGGGCCTGCGAATACAAGGCGTCGCGCGTATCTTCATGGAACAGCGTGGTGCGCAGGACGCCATTGCCGAGTTCGCGTTCGGCGCTCAGTTCACTGGTCCAGGATTTTTCCGGCTTCAGGTTCGGGTTGTTGTTGACAATATCGCCGGCATTGAGCGTACCCTGGAACAGTTCGGCCACGGTCGGCATGCGCACCGCACGCCCCAGCGAAGCCTTCAGGGCCCATTGCGGCGTGAGTTGATATGCCAGCGCACCTTTCGGCGAAAGGTTGGTTTCCCGGCGCTCGGGATAGCCTGCCGTGGCCACGGCCGAAGAACGGCTGCCATCGCTGGCCTGCCATTGCTCCAGCCGAGCACCCAGCGTGGTTTTCCACAGCGGCGCAAAGCGCCAGGTATCCTGTGCATACAAGCTTTGCAATTGCGTGTTGCCGCTGAATGCCGACACCCGCGCGCCCGCTGCGCCGCTGGCCCAGTCGGGCGTGCTCGATACCACTGTGCGCAACTGGTAGGCCTCGTGCTGATAACCGAAGTCGGCCACGTGCGCGCCGCTGATGCCATCGGGCCGCCAGGTACCCTTCAGTGCCAGGGTATTCCAGCCAGTGCCGTGCAGGTCGGCCAATTCGCCGGCGCTGCCGCCTGTGGTGTTGGCCAGCGCCGTGGTCGCCGTCCTGACCTGGTCCTTGCGGTAGTCATACACGCTGGCGGCGGCTTCCCAATCCCAGGTGCCCCGGGTATTGCTCTTGACCGTCAAGGCCTGCATCAGGTGTTCCTGGCTGGCCCGGCTCGGTGCAAAGTCGCTGGGCAACAGCGCGTAGCTTGCGCCGCCAATGCTGACCACGCCACTGTAGACGGGGGCGCCGGCTGCATCGCGCAAATAGCTGTCGGCGCTGCGACGCGCTTCATTGTTCCACCATCCCAGCAGGTAACTGGCGCGAACCGTGGGTGAAAAATCGTAGGCCAGCTTGACCTTACCCTGGTCCTGCACGGTGCGGGTTTGCGAACTGGTGCCCATCAATTGCACCGTCTGGTTGCGGATATCGCGGCTGGCGACGGCCCCTGTCACTGCGGTGGGTGTCCCTGCCGGGCAGGCATTGCCGGCGCCGCATGGCGTTTTGCTGACGATGACCAGGGGCTGGCCATCACTGTCGAGACGGCTGGCATCCACCCACCACGACCAGGCTCCCTGGCGGTTGCCCAGCGACGCACTTTCCTGATGGCCGCTGTAGCTCTGGTGGGTGTTGTAGAGATCGTAGTTCGAGGTAAATGCGCTGACTTTGGCATGGCCTTCGAAACGGGTCGGCAAACGCGTGACATAGTCGACCACGGCGCCAACGGAATTGCCGGGATAGGCGGCGGAAAACGGACCGTACAGCACATCGACGCGATCGATTTCCTCGGGCGTGACCATGCCCCAGCGCGGTGTATAGCTGGCGCCATTGCCGAGCAGGTTGGAGAGCAGGATGCCATCGGCATAGACCATCGAACGCGCACTGTTGCCGGTGCCGGAGGCGCGGCTGGCCAGCACGGCGTGATCATAGTCACCGATGTAGCGTTTGCGCACCAGCAGGCTGGGAAAATATTTCAGCGCGTCTTCGCTATCGGTGGCATTGACCGTGTCCTGGATCTGCTCTGCCGTCGTGGTCTCGATGGTGGTGGGAATTTGCGTGGGCAGCGAGGTGGGCTGGCCCGTGGTGACCGTGATGGTGCCCAGCGTCTTGACGCTGGAGTCGGACTCTTGCTGGGCATGGGCGGTGCAGCAGCACGCCGCCAGCACGGCTGCACCCAGCGGGTGCAGTCTCGGGGTGGAAAATTTCATTGTCATTCTCTTTCAGCGCAGGCAGTCCGGGGCAGGATTTGCGCTGCTCGACAGGCCGCGATCGACTGGCGCGCCGGCAAACCTGCAGCAGACACGGCGAACCGGCCTGGCAGGTCAGACGTCACGCACTTGCCCACACCCGCAAGGTGTGGAACCCAGTGTCGTCGATCAAATTTTTTGAAGCAGAAGCCAGCAGGCTGTCAGGAATTGGCGGGAGGAGATCGGGGCTGGCGAATCGACCAGGCGAACGGCGGACGCGATGCCTGGTAAAACAGCGGCGGGAGCAGCAGAAAAACCGCAGGCGCGGGCCGTACTGCGGCGGCCAGGAACGGCAAGCCGATGACCATCGTA
>JBPBPY010000271.1:0-6164 GCA_050954505.1 Janthinobacterium lividum | reverse complement strand
GCAATCCGCCGTGTGCTCAGTGAATTGCTGCTGCATTTCCCGGTCTACCGGACCTATGTGGCAGGAAACGGGCGCGATGCCATCGATGCTGCCGTCTTTGCCCATGCAATGGCAGGCGCACGCGCCGCGCTGCGGCGTGCCGACCAGGCTTTGCTCGATGTGCTGGCCGGCTGGCTTGGCGGCACCGTGGCAAACGACTTGCCGGCCGAGGCGCGCCGGCTGATGAACCGGGTGGTAACGAAATTCCAGCAGCTGACGCCGCCGCTGGCTGCCAAGTCGGTCGAGGACACGGCGTTCTACCGCTATGGACGCCTGCTCTCGCGCAACGAGGTCGGCGCCGACCCGGGCCAGTTCAGCCTTGGCCGTACGGCATTTTTCGCTGCCTGCCTGCAGCGCCAGGCCGCCTTCCCGCATGCCATGCTGGCGACTGCGACCCATGATCACAAACGCGGGGAAGATGTTCGCGCACGCCTGATGGTCCTGGCTGAAATGCCGCAGCGCTGGGAGCGTACGGTACGGCGCTGGATGGCGTTGAACGGTTTGCCGGCCCTGGCTGCAGCGGCGCTTCCGGTATCGCAAGCAGTGCCGGAAGCGTCGCCGCTGCGCCCTTCGCCGGCAGACGAAGTCATGCTGTATCAAACCCTGGTCGGCGCCTGGCCGCTGGGCCTGGAGGCGACCGACGCCGAGGGCATACGCCAGTTCATCACCCGCGTTGGCGAATGGCTGACCAAGGCCGTTCGCGAAGCCAAGCGGGACTCGGACTGGGCCATGCCCAACGAAGCCTATGAAACCCTGTGCCATGACTTCCTGTTCCAGATTTTCGATGCCGGCAGGAATGCGGTGTTCATCGCCGAGGTGGTCGATCTGGTCGAACAAATAGCGCGTCCGGGCGCCATCAATGGTTTGAGCCAAACTCTGTTGCGCCTGACCATGCCCGGGGTGCCCGACCTGTACCAGGGGACCGATGTATGGGACTTCAGCCTGGTCGACCCCGACAATCGCCGGCCAGTGGATTTCGAATCGCGTCGCACAATGCTTGCGAAAAATCGTGATGCTTTTTTACCAAGAGAGGATAATGGCGCTAGTGGTTTCGCAACCGACCGTTCCAGCCAGATCGCCGCGCTGTTGTCGCACTGGCAGGACGGCGCCGTGAAGCAGGCCACCATCGCCGCCGTGCTGGGCTTGCGCAAGCAGCGTCCGGCACTCTTCGACCGTGCCGTGCTGCTGCCGGTAAAAGTGTCCGGCAGTCTGGAGCGGCATGTGGTGGCATTCCTGCGCCATGACGAGGATGCAGCGATGCTGGTGATTGCCTTGCGTTTTCCGGCATCTGCCGGGCTGGCGGTTGGCAAGGACGGCGCGCAAACCGGCTTGAACTGGGCCAGGCCGGTATCAGGCTGGGGCGACACCGCGCTGGTGTTCGAGCCTGACTGGCTGGCCGCTCTGCCGCAGGCGGTGCAGCAGCATCTACAACAGGGAATGACGGATCAATTCAGTGGCAGGCAGCTTGCTTGGGCAAATGGACGACTGTCCATGGACCAGGTGCTTGGCAACTTGCCGGTGGCCGTGCTGACGACTGCACACTGAAAGGGTCTTACAAGAATTTAATGACATGATTGAGGAATGAAAAAATGAAAGCAATGATTCTCGCAGCCGGTAAAGGCACCCGTGTACGTCCGCTGACCTATGATTTGCCCAAGCCGATGATTCCGATTCTCGACAAGCCGGTGATGGCTTACATCATCGAGCATCTGGCCAAACATGGTGTCACCGAAATCATGGTCAATGTCAGTTACCTGCACGAGAGCATTGAAGCGTACTTTGGCGAAGGCCATCAGTATGGCGTGCAGATTGGCTACTCGTTCGAAGGCTATCTCGACAACTCGGGCGAAGTGGCACCGCATGCGCTGGGCTCGGCTGGCGGCATGAAAAAGATCCAGGAATTCGGCAACTTCTTCGATGAAACCACCATCGTGCTGTGTGGCGATGCCCTGATTGACCTCGACCTCGGCGCCGCCCTGGCGGAGCACAAGAAAAAGGGCGCGCTCGCCAGCGTGATCACCAATGAAGTACCATGGGATAAAGTATCCGATTATGGCGTTGTTGTCACCGAAGCGGATGGACGGGTGGCGAAATTCCAGGAAAAACCCAAGCGTGAAGATGCCTTGTCGAACTTCGCCAGCACCGGCATCTACCTGTTCGAGCCGGAAGCCATCGATCTGATCCCGTCGGGCAAAGTGTTCGACATCGGCTCGGACCTGTTCCCGCTGATGGCGGAAAAAGGCTTGCCGTTCTATGCCCAGAACCGTTCCTTCGAGTGGCTCGACATCGGCAGTGTCACCGATTACTGGAGTGTGCTGCAAAGCGTGCTGGCCGGCGATGTGAAGAGCCTGGAAGTGCCGGGCAAGCAAGTGCGCGACGGCGTCTGGGTGGGACTCAACACCAATATCGACTGGAATGGCACCACCATCGAAGGTCCGGTCTACATCGGTTCGGGCACCCACATCGAGGCAGGCAGCAAGATCGTCGGCCCGGCGTGGATAGGCCACGGCAGCCACATCTGCGCTGGCGCCGAAGTCACCCGCAGCATCCTGTTCGAATATACCCGCGTGCTGCCGGGTTACGAATTGCATGAAACGATCGTCTGCAAGGATTATTGTGTCAACCGTGACGGCGAAATGCAGCGCCTGTCGGAAATGGCACAGATGGGCTTGAACAATGCGCGCGACCGCCGCTACGAGCGCCGCACGCGCGACGCACTGGCGCCGTTGCGTTATGAAGATGCCGTTGCGTAAGGCAACAGGAGAAAACCATGACACCGCAGGAAAATGACGCACTCAACGCCTTGCTGGGCCAGCTGACCCAGGTCAGTGGCGTGGTCAAGGATCCGCAAGCCGACCGCCTGATCCAGTCGGCCGCTGCGCAGCAGCCGGATGCCCTGTACCTGCTGGTACAGCGCGTCATGCTGCTGGACCAGGCATTGGGGGCGGCCAAGCAGCAGGCCGCCACCTTGCAGCAGCAGCTCGATGCCTTGCAGGCACAGGCACAAGCACAGGCACCGGCGGCTGCCGACAAGTCTTTCCTCGATGCGAATGCCTGGGGCAATGGCGCCCGCAGCGCTGCGCCGCTGCGGGCTGCGGCGCAGGAAGTGTCGGTTACCGGGCGCCCACTCGGTGTCCCCGGTGGTCCGGGAGGCGCCGGTGCCATGCCAGGCAACCAGCCGCCTTATGCATCGCCAGCCCAGGGGTATGAAGCACCGGTGGCCCCCCAGCCGCGTGGCGGCTTTCTCTCGGGCGCTGGTGGCAGCATGCTGGGAACCATGGCTGCCACCGCTGCCGGCGTGGCGGGTGGTGCGTTTCTTTTTCAGGGCATTGGCAGCTTGCTGGGCAACCATCATCCGGCCGCATCGGTGGCCGATTCAGGCGGCAATGCCTTCGACAGCAACCAGCATGTCAGCGATTCAGGTCATGACGGCCTGGCAGCCGGGCAGGGTCAGGCATTTGCCGACTCGAGCATCGACAATGACGCCGGCAATGCATCACTCGATGATCTTTCCGGTGTCGACAGCGGCCTGGACAACTTCGACGACGACAGTTCGCTGATCTGAGCAGCACGCCAGGCGCTCGGCGACAGCTTATCCGGCTGTGCGGGCGGGCAGGCGGATGGTTTCAATCAGCTGCTCATAGGACACCGGCTTGACCAGGTGATGGTCGAATCCTGCCACATGGGCACGGGTCTTGTCATCGGTCTGGCCGTAACCGGTCAGGGCAATCAGCGTCAGCGCCCGCTCGCGCGGCAGTCGCCGGATCCGTTCGGCGACTTCATAGCCGGTCATGTCGGGCAAGCCAATGTCGAGCAATACGATATGGGGTGCCAATTGTTCCGCCAGTGCCACTGCCGCGGCGCCGGTATGCGCCATGCTGACCTGGTGGCCTTCCATCTCGAGCAGGGTGGCGATGATCTCGGCAGAGTCGAGATTGTCATCCACCACCAGGATATGCAGCGGCGGAAACACGGTTTCCACCACGGCACTCGCTGTTGCCAATGGCGCGGATGTAAGGGAAAGCGGAAGCTGCACGACAAACGTGCTGCCCGCAACCGTGCCGGAATTGTCCAGACTGACCGTTCCGCCGTGCAGCTCGACCAGCGTGCGCACCAGCGACAAGCCGATGCCCAGGCCATCCTGCACCCGGTCCTGCGCATGGCCGGCCTGGGCAAACATGTTGAAGATGGTGCGTGCCTGCGCCTGCGAAATGCCGATGCCATTGTCGCTTACGCCGATGCGCACCAGCTCGCCGGCGCGTTCGCAGCGGATGGCAAGCTCGCCGCCAGGCGATGTGAATTTCGCTGCATTGTGCAGCAGGTTGCCGACAATCTGCGTCAGGCGCACGCCATCGCCATCCACCCAGAGTTCTTCTTCCGGCAAATCGACACGCAAGGCATGCTGGCGCAAGGTGATGATCGGCATCGCCGTTTCGATGGCACCGTTGATGAAGCTGCGCACCTCGATACGTTCGTTACGCAATGAAATCTTGCCGTGCGTGATGCGCGATACATCAAGCAAGTCATCGACCAGCCGGGTCAGGTGATTGGTCTGGCGCAGGATGATCTGGCGGGCATTTTCCTGCGCGTCCGCAGCGCCGGTCGGCAACAGCCGCAGCAGTTCGACGGCGCTGCGGATCGGACCCAGCGGATTGCGTAATTCATGCGCCAGCGTGGCCAGGAACATGTCCTTGCGGCGGTCGACGTCGCGCAGTTCGCGCTCGACGCGGGCCAGGCGCAACAGGGCACGGACGTTGGCGATCAATTCTTCCGGCTCGATCGGTTCGAACAGATAGTTGTCGGCACCGCCATCGAGCGCGCGGATCTTGTCGCTGGTGCCGATATAGGATGCCGAGGTCTGCAGCACCAGGATGGTTTGCGTGGCGGGATCATCCTTGAGCTGGCGGCAGACTTCAAAGCCGTTCAGGTCGGGCAATTTGGTGTCGAGCAGCACCAGGTCGGGATTCTGTTGCGCTGCCATCAGCAGCGCCTGGGCACCGCTGGCCGCTTCGATGACGCGCAAACCGGCGCGGGTCAGGATGCGGCTTTTGGCGTAACGTGCAGCTTCACTGTCATCGACATTGAGAATCAGCGAGTCGGCAAAGTCATGGTGTGCCATCAATGCATTCCTTGTATTCTGTTTTCTGGCACCGGCGGCGGCATTCGCCCATCATCGGCTGCTGGCGCGGCCGGATGTGCTGTCTGTTGCTGGTCATCATGCCCGCCATGGCGTGCCTGGTCTTGCGGTGCATTGTGCGCCGCAATCCTGTCCGCGTCCAATTCCCCGCCTGTCTGCGGGTCTGTTGCTGCCGGCAGCACGCTACCATCGGCCGTCGCTTCATCGAGCAGGTAGCGGCTGGGAATCATCACTGAAAAAGTCGAACCCTTGCCGGCGGTGCTTTGCAGTGTCAAGGTGCCCCCCAGCAGGCTGGCCAGATTGCGGCACAGCGGCAAGCCCAGGCCCGTGCCCTTAATACGATGCTGCAGGCGGTTGGCCACCTGGCTGAATTCTTCAAAGATCAGATGCTGGTTTTCCTCGGCAATGCCCAAGCCGGTGTCGGTGACCGAAAATTGCACCATGCCGTCGCTGCTCATGAGCGTGGCCTGCACGCGCACCGATCCCGCTTCGGTAAACTTGAGGGCATTGGAAATGAAGTTGCGCAGGATTTGCGACAGCTTGCCCTCATCCGTATACAGCATGATGTCCTTGTCCGGCATGTCGAAGGACAGCTTGACCTGGTCGGACATCAGCAATGGACGCAACATGCCGCGCAGGGCGCTGAACATTTCCCTGACACTGAACCAGTCGCAATGAATGTCGACCTTGCCCGCTTCGATCTTGGCCAGGTCAAGCAGATCATTGACCATCTCCGTCAGGGATTCGGCAGCGTCGAGGATGAAGCGCACCTGTTTTTCCTGTTCCTCGCCCAGCTCGCCATCGGTGCGCGCCAGCAGCAGCTTGGCCAGCGCGCGGATGGAACTGAGCGGGGTGCGGAATTCATGGCTCATGTTCGACAGGAAGCGCGACTTGGTTTCATCGGCATGACGCAGATGGCGGGCTTTTTCGTCGAGTTCGGCATACAGTGCCACCACGCCGCGGTTGGTGTCTTCTAGCTCGCGCGTCA
>JBPBPY010000139.1:0-6215 GCA_050954505.1 Janthinobacterium lividum | reverse complement strand
ACGCGATAGTGACGGAGAAAGTCGCTTTCGTGATGCTCGGCCATTCGGCGTGCCGAGTTGCAGAACATCTTGCGGTCGATGTCGTCCATTGCGCTCAAGTCCCGAATGAGCTGATCGACCATTGCCTTGTTTCGTTGTGCGAACTGTTCCGCATTGACTTTTGGTGCTACTGTGATAGTATCCATTCCGTTGACCTCTTTCATGAGTTGCGTTGACACCAAAACCCTGATCCCGCCTGCGAAGCTGATCGGGGTTTTTTCTTTTACGCCGCGCATTTTTGCGACTCCTGTTTTTCCTTGCATTCTTCCAGCATTACAATCATCTGCCCATTCATCGACCGGTTATTTTTTGCCGCGAACTCCGCAAACCAGTCTCGGATTGATACAGGTAATCGAAGCTGTATCTTTGCATCTTTTCTCATTTTATTTCCTTTTTAAGACTTCACAGTGAAGGCGTATTTGTATAATACATAGACTTTACGGTGGAGGCAAGTTATTTTTGCCTTCATGGTAGTGGTATTATTCGCGAATGGCTACCAAACAAGATGATTTCATTAAAACTGCACTGCGACTGCCCCGCGATTTACATTCTGAGGTGCAGGAAAGCGCAGAGAAAAATGGCCGCTCGATGAATGCGGAAATAATTGCTCGCCTTGAACAAGCTTCGCGCATTCTTTCGCCTGCTGGTCAAGGCAGTAGCTTAGATGTCAAGCGCCAATTGGACGAGATTTTCCGAGAAAATCAGTCTCATATAGACCTGTTAACTAAATACTACGATCGCGCAACTTCCACACTTATGCGCGCGGTGATTCTTCTGCGAGATCAAAAAACCCCTGCCAAGCAATTAAACCCATTGATGAAAGAGTTAGCCGGCTTGACTTACTTTCTCGGGGTGATTGAGGGAGTGGTAGACCCAGAGCAAGACGATATGTTTGATGAAATTAGCGAAGATGACCCTTCGATCGGCCAGATACGTAATAAACCTTAAGCCAAGGGATTCTCCAAGGGGGGGTAGGCGTGATAAGAATTGTGACCCGCTTGAAGATGGTCGCAACAGAGTAGCTTTGAGCAACCCTGTTGCTACCCCGCTCGCATCACCCCCAGCGCCGCCACTTCCATCGCCTTCAAATCCCGAAACACCTCGTTCCGCTTTTTCTTCGGCACGCCGGCCACATCCATAACCATCGACAATACCCCGTAGTCCAGGCCAACCGGCCCGGAAAAGCCGGTGCGCCACTGTGTGGCCATCTCGATAAATACCTCAACTGCCAAGATGTTGTCCGGCCACACCCGAACTGGCGGACCATTCGCCTCTTCAACAGTAAGATTGAAGGCCGCCGCTTCCGCTGCGCCCACCGATTTTGAGTAAAGCGCCTCGGCAGCGGCTATCAGTTTTTTTGGCGACCTCGCACCAGCTCATCGACATAAGCTTGGAAGGTTGCGACAGCAGTGCCGATGTAGTTTTCTAAGAGCAGCTCAATGTTGGCTGGACTGAATTCGTCTTCCAAATCCCACCCGGAAACCATTTCGGTGAAAGCGTCGACATCGGACTTGTCGACTCGGCCCTTAACGAAAGCATCCAGATCTTTTTTCGTGCGATGCTTAAACTTCATCATCACTTCGACGGGCGCACCACCGGCAACAGGAATGCTGACCGGTGCCGAAAATACTGCGCTTGGGGTAAGCAGAAGTTTGCCCATTACGATGCATACCTGGTTGTGTCAGCCGTCAGCGAGAAAGACGCGGCGAGGCCCATAACTTCATTCTTGGTCACGGTCGGAGTTTTATTAAAACTCGCAATCGTGTCGTAAAAAATGTTTGAACCACTTGGTAGTGAGAGGCGCAGCCCGCGCGGCAGCTTGTCGTCATCGGCTTTATCCAAAACGCTGTACCACGGCAACGTCACGTCATCGCCAAGCGTCACACTAATCGATTGCGCTGACTTGTTCGTTGGAATCTGGCGCTCTGTCGGATCTTCGAGAAAGCTGTAATTGGTGTAATTCTGATCGCCTCCAGATGTAGAGAATTCAAGCACTTGGGTCAGTTGAGTCCAAGTTGTAATTGGACGCAGCGAGCCAATGCCCGAACCGGCTGGAAACTTGATCAGGTTAGTTGTGTCGATCGCTTCCAACGTGATCGCCGTACCCGTAACTGTTTTGATTCGAGCCAGGCGCAGGTTCAACTTCGACCAGCCTGACGTGATCTCGACGATGCCGCCAACGGTCAAATTGGTGGCCGAAGCGACGGTGGCGACAGCTTCAGTCGCATTTGTGATGCCGCTCACCGCAGTTGCGGTGCCGTAGGCGGACGCGATTGAGAGAGTGGCGCCATTCGGTAAACTAATTGCCATAATAAACCTTTCAGACATTAAAAAAGCCGCTCGAAAGCGGCTTGGTGGTTGTTTGCCCGAAGGCGGTTTTAAATCGTATCTGCCCTGTACTGGCAGCGGACTGCAATGGTTGTCGTGTCTTCGTCGTCCATGGCTGTTGATCCGCTCATGGGCGTGAGAATCTGTAGCGTGAGTCCGCCGGTCAGACGGAGGTTCACAGGAAACAACTCGTCAAGCTCGCGCTCGATCTGGCCTGACACCCGGTTGCCGCTATTGCGCGGAACCACGATCGACACTTGGTACAGTCCCACATAGCCGCGATGACTACCCGCCAGGTCGTCACTGAATGTCGTGCCGGGTAGGACAAAGGCGCGCAAGTAGACTTCGCCGGTGATCGGGTTGAATGAGTTGTTTTCGTATGCGATTCGAAGGGCTGGGGTGCGAGCTGCAGCCCAAGCCGTCAGTCTCGCCTCGAACAACTCGCGGATGATTGCTTTGCTCATTTCTTCAATCCTGCGACGGCTTTATCCACAAACTGTTGGAATTCGGCAACCGTAACGCCGACCATTCCGGCGGGGGCTTGTTTCTTCGACCAACCATTTTCGAGACGCTCCGCATACGGCAAATTGTTTTGCACATATGCAACATAACCCACAGCGGAATCCGCTATCTGCGCTGTCATGCGTCCGATTGACTCGGCGCCCGTTGGATCGACCTGGTCTGTTGACTCATTCGACGGTGCATTCAGGGTGAAGAAGTAATTCGCGCGGAATCGACCTCCCGTGTATCCATCCGGAGCCTTGATAGACATCCCATCATTGAGCTTTGCGCCCGGCTTCAATCGGCCATTCTTCGTCAAATTCTCGGGAACTGTCCGGCGCCGCGCGTTCTCTTCGTTGACTTCGTTGTTATACGCCGCGGCATGGGCGTTCTCTGCCCACAATTCGGGATTGCCAACCGGGCTGCGCTTAATGACGGCGACCGCCATATCCAGGGTAACTTTTCGAACCACCAGCTCGGCGTTGGCCTTGGCCAGCTCGGCAAACTCCCGAACCTGCAGCTCAAACGTTGTTGGCACTAGTCCCCCTGATATGCAGGTCAAACAGCACGGGCACTCCTGCCGGCGCCAATTGCTTGCTCGGCTGAACGCTGTATTCCGTTGTGCCAATCACGACCAGATCATCTGTCGTGGGCAGAGGCATGGCCGAGCCGTCTGCCTTTTTCGGAGACAACAGCAACCGCTGGTCGCCAACCTTGATCCTCGATCCATCAATATCCCGCTGCTCGAAGTCAAGCAGCGCGCCAATACCATCATGGTCCAGCTTCGTCATAGGAGCTTCTCCAAGTGCTGGGTCATAGGCGCCGACTGTGATGCGGCGAATCCTCACCGCCTGGCCAAACTTCTTGATCAGGCGGTCGGCGGTGACTGCTGATTTTGCGTAGTCGAAGCTCATGCGCGCTCCAACATGATGCGGCCAGCCCTGGTCTTGAAGTAAGGCTCTACCATGCGGTCCAAGGCTGGGTATTTGATCTCAGCGGTTGATGCGTCGGCATACTCAACTTCCAATACACCTATTTTTTCTCGCTTCACTGCTTGGCCAATGTCTGCTGCAAGGGCACCGCTCTTGGCGCGCAGCGCATACTCAGCACATGCTTTTTGCACTGGCACGGGAACGAGTGTGGTCGAGACGGCAAACCCATTGGCATAAACGCACTCACGCGGCCAGTCCAAAGCTTGCAATTCGTTTGCTCGACGACCAGCCCACTTGCACCAGTACACTTGGAGCATTTGCAGTGTTGCTTTGCGCAGCAGTTGTTCTTTGACGTACGTGTCTAAATAGCACCACTCCGTTTCATTCCCGATGGAGCTATGGTAGGCATCTGCAGTTTCAACTGAGCAATATGATTCGGAATCGACGTTTCCCGTCCCAGTTTCTACGATGAGTGACATTCGACTCCCTTTAATCGCGCAAAGTTTTTCAATGATTGGCGCCAGGCTTAAATGCCGGCCACCAATGCAGCCAGCTTCGGGTTATCCACCGGCGCAGAGTAATCGGCCGGCTGGATGAAATACGGATAAGTCGCCGAGAACCCGCTCGCTGCCCACCAGGTCCAGCCAAGCCACACATCTGCGTTGTTCTTCATGTACGCAACCATGGCCGGGCCTTCGGTCGTGCATGATGGATCAGTCGAGTAGCCGAATTCGCCCAGGATGATCTTGAACCCGTTAGTGCGCGCCCAGTTCGTTGCGTCAACCAACGTGTTGCCCGATCCGACTGCGCAAACAGCACTGGTACCCGAAAAATCCGAGTCCATGTAGTTGTGCATGTCGAACACGAAATTGTTCGCAGGATCGCCATTGAAGCCCGCCCACACTGCTGCGTTGCCGCTGCTGACCCAGCTATGCGCGCCAGTCGAGTTCGCAGCGCCTGGAATCATGATGAGCTGCGTCGCGCCGGTCGATCGAATGGCAGTGATTACCGTTTGGCACGCCGTCTTCCATTGAGCGGGCGACTGGTGACCCGGCTCATTCATCAAGTTAAAGATGACGTTTGGATAGTTCAGCCACTTCTGCGCCATGCGTTTCCAGAAGTCGGCAAACAAATCGGTTGCGCCAGGATCAACACCGATTGCACCGTTCGTTGGCGCTGTGGATCCGTAGTTGTGCGGATCGAGAACGACGCGCATGCCCAGGGCGCCGGCAGCATCGATTACCTTCTTCATTTCCGTCAGCTCAGTGGTATCGAGCGCGCCATGTGCGGTCCGGTAGGTGCGGAACATGTCGAATGGCAGACGCATCAAACCGAACCCTTTGTTACGCCAATAAGGGAACGTGCTTGGGTTTGGATAGAAATAGTCGTATCCCAGCTTGGCTTCTTTGTTGCCAAGACTGAATTCAGCGCCGGGGAAATTGAACCCCTTGTAATTGATCAGCGTGGCGAAGCCTGTAGGCGCCGCATACGCTGTTTCCGGAGGCGCGTCAGGGATAGCGGGCAACGGTGGCAGTGGAACGGCGTAGTACGCCTCTGCATCAGCCCTGAATCCTGCAATCACTGACGCATCAAGCGCTGTGTCGAAGAGCATGACTTCTTGCCAGGCGCCGGACCAAGCGCCCGGCGAAAAGCGAAAATAGCCCATTTGTGCTTCAGAATTCTGAAATGCAGGGTTAAACGTGTAGGCTGGCGCATCCTCCTGCGCAACTACCACGTCATCGACGTAAAGCTTGATGCCGTTCGCAGTGTTTGCCTTAAACGTGGCCGCGGTATAGTGCCGACCGCTTGCACTCGCCTTGAGTTCAGTGCTTGAACCTGTGTTTACGTTGTAATACCCCGGGCCGACTTGCATAGGCCCATTGTAAATATCTTGGCGAATGAACTGGTATGGCTGGCCGCCTTGATTATCGATGAGGCCGAAAAATGTCTGCTCAGTCTGCCCAAACGTAGGCGTATGGAATTCCATACGCTTTCCGTTTGGCCACGTCACCTCAGGGAAGCCTGCCGCGTTGCTAAGCGTCAGCGTTGGATAGTCTGCGGGCGTGCCATATGAAGTAAATACCTTACCCAAGTGATTACCAGAAGGGCTTTCATCATAAATTTCAGCGATTTTTACCGTATTTGAAAGCGCCCAAGCTTGAATATCCACTCGCGGCAAATTTTCATCTTCCTGCCAATAAAAATCGCGTTCAGTTTGGTCTGATGTGCGATATAGCCGCATTGCTGGGCCCACATACGGCATATATACCCGGCGCATTGAAAAAATATTTCGCAACTTTACGCCTGCCGCCTCGAGCGCAGCGAAACGATCTGGCTTGGTCACAAACAATTGCGGTGCCGGGTCAACTTTGCCACCGGTGTTTGTGCCACGGATAAAGATGCGGGTGTTTGCCG
>JBPBPY010000105.1:0-6241 GCA_050954505.1 Janthinobacterium lividum | reverse complement strand
GCTACAGGCAAGGAAAACAAGATCACCATCAAGGCCAATTCCGGCTTGACGGAAGAAGAAATCCAGAAAATGGTGCGTGATGCAGAAGCTAATGCCGAAGAAGACCGCCGCCTGAAGGAAGTCGCGGAAGCGCACAACCAGGGCGATGCGCTGGTGCATACCACGAAGAAGTCGCTGGCCGAACATGGCGACAAGCTTGATGCAGGCGAGAAGGAAAAGATCGAGGCCGCCATCAAGGACCTGGAAGCCGCCCTCAAGGGTAGCGACAAGGCCGACATCGATGCCAAGGTCGCAGCGCTGTCCACCGCTTCGCAAAAGCTCGGCGAGAAGATGTATGCCGATGCCGCAGCAGCGGGTGCTCAGGGCGATGAAGCGGCAGCAGGCAACAACGCCGCCGGTGCTGGTGCTGAAGCGCGTGCCAAAGAGGAAGATGTCGTTGACGCCGACTTCAAGGAAGTCAAGGACAAGTAAGTCCCGAGACGGCATTGGCCGTTTCAAACCGCCGAGCTGGTCATCGAGACGATGCCCGGTTCGGCGTTTTTGCATGTGCAAGTCTGATCCGCATCAGGTGTCTTGCAGCATGCAACACCGCACAAGCAAATTCGTGACGACAGAATCAGTACTTAGGGAAGCAGGAAAACATGGCGAAGCGCGACTTTTACGAAATACTGGGCCTGGCGAAAGACGCTTCTGAGGAAGAGATCAAGAAGTCGTATCGCAAGCTGGCGATGAAATACCATCCGGACCGCAATCCCGACAGCAAGGTATCGGAAGATAAATTCAAGGAGGCCAAGGAGGCCTACGAGATGCTGTCGGATCCGCAAAAGCGCGAAGCCTACGACCGCTACGGCCATGCCGGCGTCGATCCCAACATGGGTGGCGGCGGCGGTGGCGGTGCAGGTGGTTTCGCCGACGCGTTCGGCGACATCTTTGGCGACATCTTTGGCGGCGCGCGCGGTGGCCGCGGCGGTGGTGGCCCGCAGGTCTACCGCGGCGCGGACCTGCGCTACAACCTCGAGATCACGCTTGAACAGGCAGCCAATGGTTTTGACACCACCATTCGCGTGCCGTCATGGGATGCCTGCGATACCTGTCACGGATCGGGCGCCAAGCCCGGCACCTCGCCGACGACTTGCCCAACCTGCGCCGGACATGGCCAGGTGCGCATGCAGCAGGGTTTTTTCAGCATCCAGCAAACCTGCCCGAAATGCCACGGCACCGGCAAGATCATTCCTGAACCCTGCCCGACTTGTAGTGGCGCCGGACGCATCAAGCGCAACAAGACCCTGGAGGTGAAGATCCCTGCGGGCATCGACGACGGCATGCGCATTCGTTCGTCGGGCAATGGCGAGCCAGGTACGAATGGCGGTCCATCGGGCGACCTGTATGTTGAAATCCATATCAAGCAGCATCCAGTGTTCCAGCGCGATGGCGACGACCTGCATTGCGAAATGCCGATTTCCTTTGCCAAGGCGGCACTAGGTGGCGACATCGAAGTCCCTACGCTGGGCGGCAAGGTATCGTTTACCGTGCCGGAAGGTACCCAGTCCGGCAAGACCTTCCGTTTGCGCAGCAAAGGCATCAAGGGTGTGCGCTCCGGCTTCGCTGGCGACCTGTTCTGCCATGTCGTGGTGGAGACGCCGGTCAAGCTGACCGACAGGCAAAAGGACATGCTGCGTGAATTCGAAACCCTGACTTCCGAAGGAGGCGCCAAGCATAGTCCTCAGTCGAAATCCTGGATGGACAAAGTCAAAGAGTTTTTTGAATAGCTCAATGGTTTTGCTTTAATTTTTATACATGCTGGCGGTGCAGCAGCCGTTGTAAATTGGTGAGCAACGCTACGCAACCGTGTCAAGCTTGCGGCATACTGACTGGTTCCGAAGGAGGACCCCATGCCGCCGTTTTGCTTGACCGGTCATCGTGTACTGGTTGCCGAAGATAACCCCACCAACAGCCTGGTCATGAAGACCATTCTTGAGCAGGCTGGCTGCCATTGCACGCTGGTACGTAATGGTGAACAGGCCTTCGACATGCTGGTGCATTACGCTTTCGATGCCGCGCTGCTCGATCTGCACATGCCGCTCATGAACGGCCTGGAGGTGACAAAAGCGTTTCGCTTCATGCGCCCGGGCCGTCCCCGCCTGCCCTTGATTCTTTTCTCCGCTGATTCGGACCAGGCCTTGTGCACCGCATGCCGGCATGCTGGTGCAGATGAATTCCTGCCCAAGCCGATCCAGGCCGCAAGCCTGCTTGAAACCCTTGCGCGTTTGCTTGCTGCCTTCCAATGCAGCTGGCAAGCCCTGCCGGCCTGCAGTGCGAACCGGACGGTGATCAACGACACGGCAGAGGAAACCGTCCTTGATGCGGGCACCCTGGCAGAGCTGGAGAAAATCAGTCCCGATCCCGCTTTCCTCGATGCCTTGCTGGGCGAATTCATGCTCGACAATGGCCGGTTGCTGGAGCGCCTGGAACGATCGCTGGCGGCGCGGCGTCGCGAAGAAACGCTGGAGTTGCTGCATGCACTCAAGGGATCGGCAGTCAGCATTGGCGCAGTTGCCCTGAAAACCAGCTGCCAGCGCTTCGAACGCAATATCGGCGCCAGCGGCCTGGCCGGAGGCGCCATGCAGGCGCAGGGCGTGCGTCTCGATTTCGCACGTTTGTGCGATGCCATCGAAAGCTATCGACGAAAACGCCTGGCCACACCGCTGCCAAGGTTGGCAATCGGATAAAATGACCTGGCAACCGGAATGGACAACCATGACAGAATCCTCGCACGACCATATCAACCTGACGCACCTGCTGGCCAACAATCGCCAGTGGGCAGCCGAGATTTCGGCGCGCAATCCCGAGTTTTTCAAGAAGCTGGCAGCGCAGCAGTCGCCGGAATATCTGTGGATCGGCTGTTCCGACAGCCGTGTGCCAGCCAATGAATTGCTTGGGCTGTTGCCGGGGGAATTGTTCGTTCATCGTAATGTGGCCAACGTTGTCGTGCATACCGACCTGAACTGCCTGTCGGTGCTGCAATTTGCCATTGATGTATTGCGTGTCAAGCATGTCATCGTCTGTGGCCACTATGGCTGTTCGGGTGTGCATGCAGCGCTGGTGCGGCGGCGCATCGGCCTGGCCGACAACTGGCTGCGCCATGTGCAGGATGTGCACCACAAGCACGAGCGCTGTTTCACCAGCACCATGAACACCAGGGAAAAAGCCGATCGCCTGTGTGAAATCAATGCTTTGGAGCAGGTTGGCAACATTTGCCAGACCACCATCGTCCAGGACGCCTGGGAACGTGGCCAGCCGCTGACCATCCACAGCTGGATCTATGGATTGCATGACGGTTTGCTGCGTGATCTGGGATTGACCGTCAACGGGCCGGAAGACCTGGCGGTGAAGATGCAGGAAAGTTTTGGCCGCTATCTGGATTGTGAACCAGCCCCCGCCGAGGTTGCCGCCCCGCCAGCCTGAGGCGGTCATGGCTGGCCGGCTCACAAACCTGCCGGCCTGGCTCTCGGTTCCAGCGTTGTTTGTTTGATTGCCAAGCCGATCGCGGCGCCTGCATGTGGCCAGGCTTTCTGCGGCGCTCGCATGCGGCCGGACTTGGTCTCTGGCGCCGTCATTGCCTGCTTTATCCTCCTCCCATCACTTCTCTGCGCGACACCCTGTCCACTCATCAGAGCCATTAATTTTTTTACGTTCTCGCAGCATTTTTGCGGCCCGCGTTACTCAAGCTGGAAGTGTCCCGATGCAGCAAAAGGTTGCACAGCATTCATCGGCGGCATTGCATAACGCACACAATGTTAATGGTTTTATTTCTGGAAGACAGTCAGGGCAGACAAGAGCCCATTGCGGCCCCTTCAGCGCAGGGCATGGGAACCTGTATCGCGGCAAGAATGGGGCGAAAATCCAACGCCAGCCGGCAGTCTGCGGCAGGGTGACCTTGCCAGCAGCGCAGGTGGTGCGCCAACAATCCAGATCTGGTCACCGCGCCAAGGCAATGTCACGGTGTTGGAGCCCGCGCCCACGCCCATGCCGGTAACCCATCCTGTCCATCCACGCATGACAAAACTCATGGTGGAAATCGACGCCTTGCTGGAAAATAAATGGATGGCGCATGTGGTAGGACTTGCACTCCGGCCACGCTTTGAAAAGCTTTGGCAAGCCGTTGACGCGGCTGCAGCAAGCGGTTATCCATCGGACCCCAAGGCTTACCTGGCGGTACTGATACACGCCGTCAACTGCGAAAAAATCATCGAGATGAATCTGGCCAGTTTGGGTGAGCTGCGCCGAGCGCCAGCTTCGCTGAAGCTCCATGCCACCCGAATCAAGCAACAGGCCTTGCTCAGACGTTGCCAGCGTTTCATGCACGAGGTGCAACTGATCCAGCGCACACCAGCCAGCGTGCCACACCAGCCAGTGGCAGCCAACCGGGGAGAGTTCAGCTTGCCGAAGCCTTCCCTGTCCGAGCACATGACGCGCGCGCCGCTGCCCCTGCGCAAACAGGGGCGCGATGCAGTGCGCCTGTCTGCCAAACGCCGGATCAAAAGCGAGTTTCCGCGCCATGAAGTGCAACGGCGCAGCACTTATCCAGTTGAAAAACCACATCACCTGACGCAGCCGCATTCGTTGCATCAACCGCTGCAAGGCCAGTACGCGCCGCCGGTTCAGCTGCCGCAGCAAGACAGTGCAGTCTTGATCAAGCGGCGTGAAACGGAGCAGCTAAGAGCGGTGCTTGGCACGGAAACCATCCCCGGCATTCAAAAAGCCGAAGGCTTTCTGGCGAAAATTCTTGTCGAGGTCGAACATGCGGAAACGCTGAACTGGCGTTCCAAGGTATGGCATTTGCCGGAGTTTGCGATGATCGGCCCGCTTTTGCATAAAGCCGTGTATTACTGTACTGTTGCCCTGGCCGATTCCACACTCGGTGAGTACAGAGCCAACCTGCTGGGCTTGTTCAATGCCTGGCAGGGGGTGGAAGAATTGATGCTCGAGTTCCGCAATGAAGAATCGCTTGCCCCATGCCGTAAAAAAATTGAATCAATCAGTGAAAAACTCGGCATCTTTCTCGACGTGGTCGATGAACTCGTTTTCGATGACCTTGACCACAGTCCCTTCCTTTTTGAAATGCTGGAGGTTGTTCGGGGATATATCAGTGCCAGCGCGGCAGTGCGCGAAGCTGCCCGCGCAGGCCGGCCGACAGAAGAATTGGTCCAGCAGCAGCGCGACTACCTGAAACGGCAATATCCTCTCAACGGCAGCATTTTCCCCGAGCTCAACGCTGCCGATCTCTGCGCTTACTTTCTTGATCTGGTCGAGCACCGGGAAGGGCAGGAGGGCGGACTGGAAAAGGGTGCCGAGCCTGACGCAACTTCGCAATCGGCTACCGGTGTCAATGACGTTGTCGGTGAAGATAGTCCTGCGGATCGAAGTGTGGAGTTATCAGGGGATGTGAGCGCAGAACTTGTCGTGAATTCTGCGGCGAATCCGATTGCAGATTCAAATGCGCACGCCGCTGCAGAGTCGGACGCGGGGGCCGTTGCCAAGGTGCCGTGTCCAATACAGTGATCCCGGTGATCCCGTACTCTCTGCGGCAATTTTGAAAGCGGCGCGACAGTCAGAGGCAGCAGCAGTGGTCATGCAGCTAGCGGGATTGCATCAAAAAACGTGCTCAGGTCCGGGAAATGTCTTGTCCTTGACTGCCTGCACATAGGCGCTGACAGCGCCGGCAATGCTGGTCTGGCCTTGCATGAAATTGCGCACGAAGCGTGCCTTATGGCCCGGAAACACACCCAGCATGTCGTGCATGACAAGCACCTGGCCGGAACAGTCGACGCCAGCACCAATGCCGATGGTGGGCACTGCCAGTGCTGCGGTCAGGGTGCGGCCCAACGCTGCCGGAATCGCCTCGAACAGCACAATGGCCGCGCCCGCTTGCTGCAGCGCCAATGCATCGGCCAGCAGTTTTTCTGCACCGGCATCGGTTTTCCCCTGCACCTTGAAGCCCCCCAGCACATGCACCGATTGCGGCGTCAGGCCAAGGTGGGCGCACACGGGAATGGCGCGCTCGCTGAGGAAACGCGTTGTTTCGGCAAGCCAGGCCCCGCCTTCGAGCTTGATGATATGGGCGCCGGCCTGCATCAGCTGCACGGCGCTGGCAAACGCCGCTTCAGGCGTGGCATAGGTGCCGAACGGCAGATCGGCCATGACCAGCGCCGTACGGTTGCCGCGCGCCACACTGGCAGTG
>JBPBPY010000056.1:0-6286 GCA_050954505.1 Janthinobacterium lividum | reverse complement strand
CAACAACCTGTCGCTGCGGCAGCGCCTGAATGACGATGACAAGTTCAACCAGGGCCGCGGCCTGTCGGCACAGGTGCGCTCATGATCGAGCCGGCACAACGCTGAAAGGTCATTCAACCGTGAAAGTTACCCATATCGACGGCAAGCTGCTGGATCTTCCGGCGGACAGTCCCAAACTGGCCAAGATCACCATCCAGAAGACCATGCCTTTCATGTCTTCTGCCGAACTCAAGGCCACCTTGCAGAAATGCCGCGAGCTGCTAACGCCGACCGGCCGTGTCACGCTGGCGTTTTTTGGCCGCGAACACAGCTGGTGCGACCAGCGCGAAAACCTGCAATTCTACGAAGTGCGCGACATCTGGCGGCTGCTGCGCCAAAATGGCTTGTGTCCCGACGGCCGCGCCATCGAGTCGAACAAGCCACACACTACCGAGAACGGCGAATACGTGGCGAACTGGCACGAGATCACCATCGAGGCAAAGCCCAACATCCCCACGTTTGCGCGTGCGCCGGCGTGGACCATCGACCTCTAGCCGATCACTGGCCGGCGTTTGCACCTTGTCCGATCTCGCCTGCTATACCGCGCAATGCAGTCGATATGGAACCGTTTGCTGTTTCATAACCACTCAAAGCGCGCGACAAGTTATACATTAGACAATTCTGATGCGATCGCACCAGGTCCATAACGTCTTCACCTACCCTCTACTCAAGATAAATCATGGTTCGGCTTCCCTCAACGGATCGGCGCACCCAGCGTCTGGATTCCAGCAGCACGATCGATCTCCCCCGCAGCGATGTTGCGGATTTGCAATCTGATTCGTCGGCGGCGGATGACCCGCAGCGAGCCGAGGGCGATACCAGCCGGGCACGGAATGAGCGTCACCGCTTCGAACAACGGCTGCCAAATGAGGCAAACCAGGACGGACAAACCTCGTCGCTTACACCGATGAAGCCTGCCCTGGGCAGGGTCGGCCGCTTCATCGAGCGCAAGATTGGCTTGTCAGTGGGCAAAACCGACGACGGTCAATATGCTTACCGGGAGACCCGGCAGGGTGGTGCCGCCCAGGTAAGTGTCGGCAACAAAGGATTACGTTTGCAGGGCGATGGTCCCAAGCGTTCCGGTGAAATCGGGTTGAGCAAAAAGAATGGCTTGCTGGTAAATATCGACAGTCATGAACGCAGTGGTTCGGGCAGGCGACGCTCAACCGTTGCGCGCGCAGGGCAAGACGAACAGGGTCAACCGGGTTTCGAAATCAGCCGCACACAGCATCGCGGAAACCGCTCTTCCAGAACCGTCTCGGTCAGTGCCAGCCATGATCGTGAAGACCGTCACAGCCGGCTCCATGTCGAGCGCACCGTGAGACGGAATGATGATAATGCAGCGCGCCGACGCTCGACCGTGGAGCGGCTCGGTTTGGAACAGTCGCCAGACAACGTCGAGTTTTCAACCGGTTACCACAACAGCACGAATGCGCGGCAGCGCCAGTATGAAGGATCAGCCCGTACCGACGGACGGCGGCTGACCATCGATGCCACGGCCAATACGACCGGGGTGATGGATCTGGACTCTGCCAATGCGCGCATCAATACACGGATCACCGGGCGTTCCCGAGGCTTTGACGTGTCAGCCCGAACAAATGC
The DNA here is from genome assembly GCA_050954505.1 of Janthinobacterium lividum. Lineage (GTDB taxonomy): Bacteria > Pseudomonadota > Gammaproteobacteria > Burkholderiales > Burkholderiaceae_D > JAQGMO01. The sequence continues at coordinate 4,645 of JBPBPY010000056.1, read as the reverse complement.
CGACCTTGGCGTACGTGAAGGTCCACGCACCGACCAGACCACGCTGACCGCCAGTTCCCGGCTGCGGCATCGTCATCAGCGCCTTGAACAAGGTCAGGCCGTCGGCGTTGTTACGGCACGCACCACCAATGACCTGCGCCCTCTGAACATGCCGATGACGGCCTTCGTCGAAACCAGCCTGTCCGGACAGGCGCACTATGCCCCACCCCCAGGCCCCGGCTGGACTGCGACCAGGCAACCGATGCAATCACGGCAAGGATTCAATCACGCGCCCTTCGCCGTTGCCGCTGCAAATGAGTCCGATGAGGATCGTGAAAGGGATTGAACGCTGGACATCGTGGAGAAAAATTTCTTGCGGACCTGCAAGTTTCATTGTCAAAACAACCAAAAATTCACATGACTTTTTGATCGTTTGAGCTTAATAATGGAACTTGCAAACCAGCCCGGAGATCACCATGTCACTTCGCCGACTACCGAATGGAAATTACCCGACGGAAATGGAAGCGCTTGTTGATGTCGGGATACAGATATCTGATGAACAGGGCGTTGGCGAGGCTGCCAAGTTCCTCGCCACCAACGATATTCCCGTCAAGGTCATCAACCGGGTGCTGTTCGAACCCTGGGCCAGGCGTCGCAAAGGGCGCAAATCGCTGGCTGCGTGACGAACGGGTATTTGCCAGCTGACGTCTGCCGGCGGCTGCTGCGATCGGCAACTGCGGCACCGGCCTCGTGTTGCAAAAAGGGGGCGAACCCTTCCAGAAGCGTTCTGCAAGCTTGACGGCAAGGTGATACCCACCTTGCCGTTGTTCATTACAGCATCGGTTCAACGCGCTGCAGGATCGAATACAGTTGCAGCAATTCGGCATTCGGCAATGAATGCCCGACTGCACTGAAATGCGCCTGCACTGTCTCCGACAAATGACCCAACGCTGCCTCGGCATCATCGCCGCGGGCAATGGCACTGGCCAGCTCGCAGGCGCTGCGCAACACCAGTACCAGCGCCGGATCGGCATCGGTTTCCTTGTCGACCGCCAGACGAACCGCCTGCCCCACTTCAGCCGGGAAACCCAGTCGATCAGCCCAGACACCACCAACCATCGGGTGACTGATGCCAAACGCTGCGCGTTCGCGTTCAGCCATCTCGACCCGGTCGAGCAAGGGCGCGTCGGCAAAGTTGCTGCGTGCCTGCTCCGGATAGGCCTGGCACAGCATCAGGTGACCGGTGGCATGCACCAGGCCGCAAAGATAGGCGCTGTCCGGGTCGGCATTGAACTGTTTGGCCAGGCGGTTGGCTGCAGTGGCGCACACCAGCGCGTCGGTCCAGAACTGTTTCAAGTCGACGCCTGGCACTGCCACGAACGCCGAAGACAGACCGCAGGTCAGCACGATGGTGGTCAGTGCCTGCGTACCAATGGTCGAGACAGCAGAATCGATCGACGACAAGGAACCGCGACCGCCAAAATACGATGAATTCGCCAGCCGCAGGACTTTGGCGCTCAACATCGGATCCTGGGACAGATCGTCGACGATCTCATGCAGGTTGACATCCGGCTCGCGCAAGGCGGCGATGAGTTTCATCACGACGCGCGGAATGACGGGCATTTCAATCCGGCCCGAGGTCACATCTTCCATGAACTGCACTTCAGCAGCGCTGGCGTTTGGCGGGGCAATTGTATTTTTGTTTTGAGTCATGGAAAAACCTATCAGGGGATGGTAAGTCGGAATGCTTTCAAGCGTGACAAATGCCTCAGGGATATTATCATGCACTCAAAACGTTTTATAACAAAAATCCATCCGCGTAGAAATAGTGCAACAAAGAAATATGCGCTGAATTTTTCTTTTCGGAGGGCACAGTGCGTTCAATCGTTTGCGGAAAAGGTTGCCTCGACCGAGGACATGGACTGCACTCGACACTGGATTACACCAAGAATCTGCTTCAGGACTGGCATAAGCCGAGGCACTGGCGACAGGATTTGAAGCACCCTGGAACAGCCCTAGCATTATTACCGCGAACAAGAACTTGCTGGCACCGGATTGGATTGATTTTCCACCAACCGGAGTATGCGCTGGTGATGGTGATTGCGATCCCGGTGGGACCATCCACCGGTTGACGTCGGAGAATATGGCAACATCACAACTGACATCGTTGGCGGCAGCAGGACACATGCCGATCTGTTTGCTCGAACGGATGGTAAAGAAGAGGCGTCATGTCCAAAAATCGTCTGCGCTGCAAGTATGCCAATAGCCAGCACAGGTCCCACTCAAGCCCATCACCAGAGTATCGATTTGCTCCACTGATTCCGGGACATCGCAAAACAAAAAACTCGCACCTCCATGGGAAGCGCGAGTTTTTTTTCGTGAAACTTTTGAAACATGTTCTGGTGCCGTTGGCCGGAATCGAACTGGCGACCTATTCGTTACGAGTGAATTGCTCTACCAACTGAGCTACAACGGCGACGACGGGTATTCTATCAAACAAGTTGGGAACTTTGCCAGGGCTAAATTGCTCAGCGGGTATTTTTGCTGATTTTGCTTCCTGGCGCCATGCAGGAGAGTCGCACAGGGGCATTGACAAGATGAAGAATGGCCGGGGTGGCATAACCGGTCGGGGTGGCATGACCGGCCAGGGTGGCATCACCGGCCAAGCTGGCTGGCTGGCCTGCAACGAACCGGCCGGGCTTGATTCGAAGGCGGAACCCTCGGCAGTCAAGTGGTTACTCAAAGAAAACATCCACTCGATCCCCAGGACATCATGGACATTCGTACAGCAGCAAATACCGCTAGAGCGCAGACTTGCTCCAGTCAATCAGCCACTGAAAACATCACCGCCAACATTTCACGTGAAGCTTGCACAGGCGTGGATCACAACGCCGGTACGCAAGCCGGCGCTGCGCAAAAACCAAAATTGATTGTGCCGAGTTTTTTCGGCAATGTCTGCATCGACGCCATCGATGCCGTTCCTCAGGATCTGGACCGGCATCTTTTCGCTGCGGCATCGGCGCCAGGCCTGGTGGGGATTTCACAGCTCTCGCGTGGCTGCCATGCAGCAGTGAAGACCTATCTTTGTGAATCGGAATCGGCTGGTGGACAAGGTAATGCAGTGCGCCGGTCACGTTTTAACGCCACGCAGGCGCGCCAATCCCAACTGAACAAAAGCGGGCAGCTGGCCCGCAACGTAGCGACGAACCTGCGACAGGCATGCGGCGCCGACGAACAATTTTTCAATCATTTGCAAAAGAGGGAATTTGAATTCGTCACTCGCTACATGGCGGCAGATAACAATCACATCCTGCATTTGCCGCTTGAAAGTTTTTTGCCCCGGCATTGGCCTGCCCTCGTGCAGGCGCTTACCGCCAACGGCCAATGGCGCGAGCTGACGCTGATGTTCCCCGCCATGGGCACCAGCCAATTCGCCAATGAGGCGGCATCTGCAGTGGCTGCGATTGCACCCAGCCAGCATGCCAGCAGCAGGGTGCATCTGGTGCTGGGTGCCACCATGTCGGAGCGCGATGTCGACGCACTATTATCGCTCTTGCGTGCAAGCCCTCAATGCCGCGCACTGACGTTCGCCAATAAGGCGCAGAACCCCGCAGCACTGCAGAAACTGCTGGAAGGATTGCCGCAGACCGGAATCGACACCCTCCACTTCGATCATGCTGTGTGCTCCGGTCATGAAGAAATTTATCAGGCGATATTTGGAAATGCAAAGCTGCAACACTTGAAGCTGGCACAAGCGCCCAAGGATGAGCCCGGTGTCACTTCACTGGCCAGTGGCATCGGTCAAAACAACAGCTTGAAATCGCTGACCCTGTATCAGAGCAATATCAGCGATGCCGGCGCAATCCGTTTGGCGCAAGCGCTCGCAAGCCATCCGTTGTTGGAACGGCTCGAGTACCACAACCGCAGCCTCGGTCATGACGGCTGGTTGGCAATCGGCCAGGCATTGGCCAACAATGCCGGCATTGCCGAAATCATCGTCAGTGAATGCAGAGTTGGCGACGGCAGCATGGCCGCGCTGTTGAAACAACTTGAAACGCGGCACAACCTGGTCCAACTGCGCTTGACGGGCTTGTTCATGAAACAAGAGCTGATCGCATCGATCGATCGCATCATCGCCAACAATGCCATGCTGTGTCGATTCGATGGCGGCACGTTTATCGATGTCGAACTCACGCAAGTCTTTGTTGCATGCCTGAGCAAGGCGAATGGGCCATTGACACTCGAGGTTTCCGCATTGCCTGCCTGCCGGGATGTGTTGGTCCAGGCAGCGATCGAGAATCCGCTGCTCGCCATTGAGGAGACTTGGCACTGAGGACGCCCGGGCGTCACGATCATGCTGGCGCCCACCGCAGCGGGGGACTTGCCTATGGAACAAATTTCGGAAATGGCGTTACTCAAATTATTTGACATGAATCGGGTGACAAAATGGATGCCAATCCCATCGGCGCTAGGACTTCCGTTTTGCATGAGAAGGTCTCGCCAACCGCGACGCCCACCCCCACCTCCACAGCGCTCCAGGCCCCGCCAGCAGGCCAATCCACGCCGACAGTCAAGTCCCGGGGCTTGCTGGACAGTTTTGCATTGCGCGCAACACCGTCGTTGACCGCCGACATCGACCCCCATGTCTTGAAATTCTGTTCGCTGC
>JBPBPY010000450.1:0-6343 GCA_050954505.1 Janthinobacterium lividum | reverse complement strand
GCGGATTTTGCTGGCCACGTTGGGCGCCGCCCTGTGGTGGCGCAGCCGGGGTTTCCTTCTTCGATGCCTTCGAACCACCTTGTGCAGTGTCATCCGCATGGCTTCTGAACATGGTGGTAATGCGTTTCGTGAAATCGAAGGCCATTTTTTTAATCTTTAGCTTGTTGCACGAAATTGAGAAGCCCATGCAAGGATAAATTGATGGGCACCAGCGATAGGTGGCAAATGGTGGCAAAAAGTTCGCTTGCACCGTTATTCTTTTTTTGCAATTCCTGGATCCTCGTCAGGGTTTGGTCAACCGGTTCCAACCTGGGGGACTGCGCCGCGAAAGCGGCGCCGCTGCACAGCACCAAGGTCGGGCAAGCGCTGCATGCCGGCACCCCTGCCTGCGCATAGGGAACCGTGCAGGGAACCGGACCGGGCTCGTCAGCCTTGCTTGACGGGCCTCGATTATCGCCGCCAGGCACTTTCGCTGCGCCTCACCCAAGCGCAGCTTGCTGCGCAGGTTCCCAGACCGGACTCAGCGGCCATTGACATCCAGGCCAGCGTTTGCCAGACGGACGATGCCTTCCTGATAGGCTTCCTTTCTCGCCTGGTACGGCGCCATTGACTCCTCGCTCGATCCCAGCATCTTCATATCGCTGAGCAACTGGTCGACCTCCTGGATTGCGTCGCCGAATCTGCACGCTTTTTCAAGCTGATCGAGTTGCTCGAAGATCGCCGGCCGGCTTTCCTTGTCATCCTGGGCCGCTGCGCGTGGCGTCAGGATGTCTGGCGCGGCAGAACGCCTTCCTGGCGCAAATCCGCGCAGCGCAGTGGACTGGCTTTCCATTTCACGGCGCATGGCATCGGCCTGTCTTCTTGCCTCCCCGGGAATCTGCAATGCAAACGGCAACGACTGGTTGTGTCCCAGATGGGCTTCCAGGACTTTGGCCGACTGGCGGAAATTGCCCTGGTCTTTCAATACCTGCGCGCTGGTCATCGCTTCGGCATGCCGTTTGGCAGCAGCCTGGGGCGCCGTGGCGGGTGCGCCAGGCTTGCCGGCGGCATCGGTGCCATGCGAAACGCCGCCACGCATGCCGCGTACGGGTTCGGTTTCGACCGGATAATCGGCACCCATGTCGTAGTAGGAGTTCGCTGGCGAAATGCCATTGATCGGCATCATCGGTGGGCGGAACGGCACAGGCTTGCGCAATGGGCCGCTGTTTCGTACAGGCCTGCCGTCCAATTCGCCAGTCTCGGGATTGGCGCCAACCTGGGCAGCCAGCTGGCTGGCACGCCTTGGGCGCGGGGCGATGCGCGGCTTTGGATCGTAGCCGCCGTCAATGATGTCGCGCAGCAGTAACTGCCTGGCCTTGAGCTTGTCGACGACTGCGGGTGAAAAGGCATACATCTTGACCAGCAGGTCCTCATCCTGCAGGAGCTGGTCAAGCTTGCGCAGCGCGACTGGATAATCGCCAGGCTGCTGCAACGGGCCGAGATAGGCGGCGACGGACCGTTCCAATACTGGCGGCAGGCTGTCCCGGGCCTGGATGATCGATGCCAGTATCTGTCTCTGGCAAGTTGCCTTGCGCACGCGCAGCTGGACGAAGAATCTGACAGAAATCTTGTAATCGGATACATCATCGGGGCGGTATTCTTCTTCGGCCAGGAATGCGTCGATGTTGGCGATCGCCTGCGCCAGGTCGCCCGCTTGCTCGAGCCGTTTGATTTCAGCCAGTACGGCAGCCTGATACTCGGCCGTGACATCGCGCAGCCGGTTGCCTGTGCGCGCCGGACCATCGGTCCGGGAAGTCCGCGTGGGTGACTTCGGGACCAAGGTCCGGGGTGGCGGCGAAACCGGCTGTGCCGGTGGCACCAGTGGTGCCTGGCGTGGCTGCGTTGGCGAGGATGACGGTCCTGGCTGCGCAGCGAACCCCGCATGGCGCAGGCTGCGTGCCGGGGCCACGGCTGGCGGTGCAAAGGAGAAGCGATGTTCGCGCGGCGAAAGCGCCACAAAGCCCGCCGGCAAGGCCGGCGTGGCCGGCGATGCCGGGCTGGTTGACTGTGCCGGGCCGGGCCGGATACCCATCGCCCGGTCTGTGGATGCGCCTGGAAAAGCGGCCCGCAGCGAATCCGCTGCCGCCATGACTGCCGTCGATGGGTTGGCCTCGCTTGTTGGCAAGCGTATTTCAAAACCTTTGCTTGCACGGCTGCGCAACAGCATCAGGTAATCGAAGCCTTCGGCATCGGTTTCGCGTGCGGCAGCCAGCGCAGCAGGATCGGACTGCAGTTGTTCGAACTTGTCACGCGCTTCCTCTTGCCGGGAAGGACCTTGTGCTGCAATCTTGACGACATCACAGAGCTGTTGAAGCAGCGGATTGCCCAGCGCGGGCTTTGCCCCGGCGAACGAGGTGACCCATTCCAGCGCCGCAAGCTTGGAACGCAGCACTTCAAGGCGGGCAAAATCACTTGGCGGCATTGGGAAAGCCGGTGGTGCCACGCGTTCGTGCAGCAGCAGTGCATCGAGAGCCTGGCGTGCCTTGGTGTACTGCGCTTCTTCCTCGAGCAACTTGATTTCGCCGGTGATGGCCTTGCGGTGGCGGGCGACGTCGGTTCTGGATTCGGCCCGCTGCGCAGGCGACCCCACGTGCCGGCCTGGAGCAGGACGATCGAAGTTCAAACTGCTGCTGCGTTCGGGCACCCGCTGCATATCGACGAGAAAGCGCGGGCTGGCCGGATTGTTCGAGTCCTCGCTGCTGATGGTTGACGTCGATGGCGACGATTGCAACTGGTGCGCAATGCTGGCGCCGTCGAGATGCATGGAGGGCGGGCGCAAAGCATTTCGTGACGCGTTGCGGGTCACGTCGAAGGTCGTATAGGCATTGTTCGAATTCTGGCTGCCGATGCTTGAAATCGACGGCGTCGATCGCAACTGGCGCGAGATGGCGTCGCCGTCTAGGCTCAGGGAATTGCGTTGCGGCTGCGCTGCGAAACTGCTGCGCGCGGATGACGGCGCGCTGCCCAGACCCAGTCCATAGTAGGACGATCCACTGCTGCGGCGCGATGCCGGGTCTGCCGGCAGGCTGGTGCGCGGACTTGGATGAACCGGCCCGTCACGCTCGCCGTCGAGGCTGGCAATCGAACCATAGTCAGACTGCGAGACCGCATGCGGCGCCGTATAGCGCTTGGCCAGAACGGCTGGAATCGCCGGCCAGGGCTCGGTCCAGTTCAATGGTGCCGGCATAGGCACTGCAGGCAAATTCACCGGCTGCGCCGACACGGGCCGGGCCGGCGCCGCTGGCGCAGCAGATGCCGTTGCGGTTGGCGCCACCTGCGCAGGCACGGAAGGGGCGTGCTGCCGGGCCGGTAACGATTGGCCGGGTGACACTGCCGCAGGGGTGCGCGAGGCGGTTTTTTTCGCCGGCGAGCGTCCCCTGGTGACAAAATTGATGATCCTGCCACGCTCCCTGCCGGCTTCAGCGGCCGGATCAGCCGGCGTCTGCTGTTGTTTCAGTGCCGCGTTACGCAAGGCACGCTGCGTATCGATCATTGGCGTTCTGGGCCCGTACGGCGCCGTTATCTCGCCGTACTTGTGCAGCTTTTCGACGGCGACGGTTTTGGTCTGCTCTGCCGCTCTTTGTATCTTGTGGCCGACGCTGCCAAGGTCAAAACGTTTTCCGAAAAAGTTGCCCATCTTGGTTTCTTCTTGTTTGCGAGGCGCCGACGCGTACCAGCTGCGCTGACTCCGGAGTGGATGTGGAGCGCCGATCAACAGCCAGCATTCGATGGGCACTTGCGATAGGTGGAAGGTCGGCTGGAAAAGTTCCCATTTCGACAATATTATTTTTTTCGGTAAGCCGCCTCGGCAAGGCCGGGGCGCAAGCTGGGAATCCGTACCACAGCAACTGCGGCGCTGCCGGACACAATAGGCCACGGCACGGCTTCGCCGGCAGGCTGCCGGGCTAATTTGCACGAGTGGACAGAAAAACCCTTGAAATGCCCACCGCTATCCCCATTTGACCCGGGTGGTTAATTCAAGTCATTGATATTGTTGGAGACTTTATGATGCAAGGCGAAGAGAAGCAAACCGAACAGTCGCATGTGGCTGATGCGGAGCAGGGTTTTGATGGATTCAGCGATGCACCTCAGGCAGCGCAATCCGCGCCAGCGGTGGACCAGCTCGCTGCAATGGAGGCGAAGTTCAATGAAGCGCAGGACGCATTCCTGCGCGCCAAGGCCGATGCCGAAAACATGCGCCGGCGGGCACAGGAAGATATTGCCAAGGCTCACAAGTTTGCCATCGAGAGTTTTGCCGAGGCCATGGTGCCCGTCAAGGACAGTCTTGAAATGGCCTTGAAGCTGGAATCACCGTCGGTCGATGCGCTCAAGGAAGGTGTCGAGATGACGCTCAAGCAGCTCAGTGCGGCATTCGAGCGCAACCGCTTGCTGGAAATTTCTCCTGCAACCGGCGACAAGCTCGATCCAATGAAGCACCAGGCCATTTCAATGGTGCCGGCAGAGCAGGAAGTCAACACCATCGTCACCGTGCTGCAAAAGGGCTACACCATTGCCGAGCGCCTGTTGCGTCCTGCACTGGTCACGGTCTCGAAAGACAAGGCTTCCTGAGTTCCGGCAGACCACGGCGGACCACGGCGGGCAGGCGGCATCGCTGCGTTTTTTCCCTGAATAACAAAAACTGTGAAAAAACGCGTGAAAGGTGCTTGAAATGGCTTGTTTGCTCCGCATATTTGCATAAAGCAGACGACGGAGCGGCGCAACGCCGTTGCAACCGGGCTCACTGCCCAGCAAGCCGCGCCACGTCATGCGTTCAAGACGCCAATCAATTATTCGTATATATCAAAAATCAAGGATGAAATCATGGGCAAGATAATCGGCATTGACTTAGGTACCACCAACTCGTGCGTCTCCATCATGGGAGGCGGCGTGCCAAAAGTGATCGAGAATTCCGAAGGCGCGCGTACCACCCCTTCGATCATCGCTTACCAGGAAGACGGTGAAATTCTTGTCGGTGCGCCGGCCAAGCGTCAAGCCGTGACCAATCCCAAGAATACCCTGTATGCCGTCAAGCGCCTGATTGGCCGCAAGTTCGATGAAAAGGAAGTGCAGAAAGACATCGGCATGATGCCGTACCAGATTTCCAAGGCCGACAATGGCGACGCCTGGATTTCGGTGCGCGACAAGAAATTTGCTCCGCCACAGATTTCCGCGGAGGTGCTGCGCAAGATGAAGAAGACGGCGGAAGACTACCTCGGTGAAGAAGTCACCGAAGCCGTCATCACGGTACCAGCCTACTTCAACGATGCCCAGCGCCAGGCCACCAAGGACGCAGGCCGCATTGCCGGCCTCGACGTCAAGCGCATCATCAATGAACCGACTGCAGCTGCGCTGGCGTTCGGCCTCGACAAGTCCGGCAAGGGTGACCGCAAGATCGCCGTCTATGATCTGGGCGGCGGTACCTTCGACGTCTCGATCATTGAAATCGCCGACGTCGATGGCGAAATGCAGTTCGAAGTGCTGTCGACCAATGGCGACACCTTCCTCGGCGGTGAAGATTTCGATCAGCGCATCATCGACTACATCATCGATGAATTCCGCAAGATCAATGGTCTGGACCTGTCCAAGGACGCGATTGCCCTGCAGCGCATCAAGGCCTCGGCCGAACGCGCCAAGATCGAACTGTCGTCGTCGCAATCGACGGAAATCAATGAGCCGTACATCGCCATGGCCAATGGCGCACCGGTCCACTTGAACCTGAAGATGACGCGTGCCAAGCTCGAGTCGCTGGTGGAAGACCTGATTTCGAAGACCATCGAGCCATGCCGCATCGCCATCAAGGATGCGGGTGTGAAGGTTACCGACATCGACGACATCATCCTGGTCGGCGGCATGACGCGCATGCCGAAGGTGCAGGACCAGGTCAAGGAATTCTTTGGCAAGGACCCGCGCAAGGATGTCAACCCGGATGAAGCCGTGGCAGTCGGTGCCGCGATCCAGGGCTCGGTGCTGTCGGGCGACCGCAAGGATCTGCTGCTGCTGGATGTGACGCCGCTGTCGCTGGGTATCGAAACCCTGGGCGGTGTGATGACCAAGATGATCCAGAAAAACACCACGATTCCAACCAAGTTTTCACAGGTGTTTTCAACGGCCGACGACAACCAGCCGGCCGTGACGATCAAGGTGTTCCAGGGCGAGCGCGAAATGGCAGCGGGCAACAAGACGCTGGGCGAGTTCAATCTTGAAGGCATTCCTGCTGCATCGCGCGGCACGCCGCAGATCGAGGTCACCTTCGACATCGACGCCAACGGCATCCTGCATGTGGGCGCCAAAGACAAGGCTACCG
>JBPBPY010000430.1:0-6344 GCA_050954505.1 Janthinobacterium lividum | reverse complement strand
GCCACGGTATTGCTGGGTTTCCGGGTCGAGCCAGCCATCGGCAAAGACCTCGGTCTTGTCGGCCGAACCGTCCGACTTCAGCGAAGTAAACATGATGCGCGCACCGATCGGCTTACTGCGGTTCCAGGAGCCATGTTCTGCCGTAAAAAATCCGCCGCGGTACTTGGCCGGGAATTTGTCGCCGCGATAGAACACCATGCCCAAGTCGGCAGCATGGGCAGCCATTTCCACTTCGGGACCGGTCAGGTTGGCCGGCAGGGCATCCTTGTCATAGCCCTCTTCCTTGATGCGTACCTTGCCAACAAGCCATGGATAGCCAAAGTTCTGCCCTGCCTTGGTAATGCGGTTGACTTCACCGGGCGGGGTGTCATCTCCCATGCCATCGGTCTGGTTATCGGTAAACCACAACTGGCCATTCCCGGGATTGAAGTCGATTCCAACCGAATTGCGGATGCCGCGTGCATAGACCTCCCGCTTGGCGCCGTCAGCCACATCCATGCGGACGATGCCTCCAATACCCCACTCGGCATAACGCGGCAGGTTCGCACGCGGCGGCACATTGAATGGCTGGCCAAGTGCGATATACAGCTTGTTGTCAGCGCCGACGCGGCAAACGCGCGCACCATGGTTGAACGATTCATCTTCAACCGGAATCAGCTTGCCTTGCGGGACCAGTTCGCCGACGGCGACATCGGCGCCTTCGTAAAAGAATTCCGCTGCCGGAAAACTCAGCACGCGATTCTGTTCGACGACGACCAGCACGCCGTCACGTGTCCAGCACACCCCGTTCGGTACCGCCATCTTCAGCGATGGCGCAAACTGCTTGACCTCGGTTGCCGTACCACTGCTGTTGCGGTCGGTCACAGCCCAGACGGTCGACTTGCGGGTACCGACAAACAGCATGTTGGTCGATGGGGCAACGGCCATGTGGCGGGCATCGGGCACGACGGCATACAGGTCGATCTTGAAGCCGGGCGGCAGCTTGATGCGTTTGAGGTTGGCGCGAATGGCGTCGGCATTGGCACCGGTCTGGACCACCGTCGGGATATTCGGATCGGTACCCGAAACACGCATCTGCTTGAGCTTGTCGATCGACTGCGCTGGTGCCGGCGCCGCCTGGGCAAAAACGCTGCCTGACAGCGACAGACAGGTGGTCACGGCCGCAGCAAGCACGGTAAAGGCGGGAAGAACGCGGTGAGGTTTGTTCATTGTGTCTCCAGCATGGTTTGTGGTTTTAATTTTGCTTGGACTACCTTGGACTGCATTCCGACAATTGCTCGACACAATCGATGTGCCGAAACACATCATAACCCCGATGGCAATCTGATGGAATTGGTAGTTTCAATACAATCCACATTCCAATGCCACAGACTGCATTCAGCGCTTGCCGGGGCAAACGCTGAATCGACGGTCAAGCATTTTCCCTGGGCGGTGAATCAGAGCAAGGCAGAGCCACCCGTGACAGCAATCATGGCACCGGAAATGTAACTTGCCTCATCGGAAGCCAGCATGACATACGGCGGCGCCAGTTCTGCAGGCTGGCCGGGGCGTTTCATCGGAACCTGGCTGCCGAATTTTTCGATTTCCTCAGGCAGCATGGTCGAGGTGATCAGCGGTGTCCAGATCGGACCCGGCAAGACAGCATTGGCGCGGATATGCTTTTCCGCCAGCAGCTTGGCCAGGCCAGCGGTGAAATTCGTGATCGCTGCCTTGGTCGAGGAATACGCCAATTGACGCGGCATCGGCATCTTGGCGTTCATCGATGCGGTATTGACGATCGATGAGCCGGGCGCCATGTGCGGTACGGCGGCCTTGACCAGGTAAAACATTGCATGGATATTCACCGCATAGTGACGATCCCAGTCTTCGACACTGATCTCGTCGATGGAGTCCGCACCTTTCTGGAAAGCGGCATTGTTGACCAGGACATCGACGCGGCCGAACGCCTGCACGGTCTGCTCGACAATGGCGGCGCAGTGACTGGCCTGGGCAATGTCGCCCGCCACCAGTACCACCTTGCGCCCAGCCTGCTCGACCCAGCGCGCCGTTTCGCTGGCGTCGTCATGCTCGTCAAGGTACGACAGCACCAGGTCGGCACCTTCGCGGGCATACGCAATCGCCACGGCCCGGCCAATGCCGCTGTCGGCGCCGGTAATGATGGCAACCTTGCCGGCCAGCCGGCCACTTCCCTGGTAGCTCGATTCGCCATGATCCGGCAGTGGCGACATGGCATCGGTCGTACCGGGATAGGCTTGTCGCTGTTTTTCGAAGGGTGGCTGGGGATAGTTGACGGATTTGCTGTGTTGATCGCTCATTCGATTCTCCTTGGTAAAAAGCCTGGGTCAATGGGGTGGGTGACATGGCCAGCGAGCAGGCAGAAATCACTGTCCATGTTTGCTGCGCGCGTCATGCAGGCGCGTGACTTCGTGTATGACAGCCATATGGGTAAATCCCTGCGGGAAGTTGCCGAGCTGTTGTCCGCTTGCCGGATCGAATTCTTCGGCAAACAAGCCAAGATCGTTGGCGCGTTCCAGCATGCTGCAGATCAGGGCATTGGCCTGTTCAAACCGGCCACACAAGGTATGCATGCCGGCGACCCAGAACGAACACGCCGCAAATGCGCCCTCGTTGCCAGGCAGGCCATCGTCGAAACGGTAGCGGTAGAACAGATCGGGGCCGTACTGATCTGCAGGGCGTGTTGTGGACTCCGGCCGATCCCTGCCATGCTCGTCGCTGCTCGGCAATGCCGAACGATTTCCTGCCGCGCTGTCGCTGGACGGTGCCGCGTCCTTGCCATTGGCAGCCAGTGCCTTGCAACTGGCAGCAAAGGTGGCGGCCATGCGTGGGTCGCCGGCGTCGATGAATCCCATCAGTGCCAGCCGCAGGGTCGACATGTCCAGATCGCTGCCGCCAAATTCCATGCAAAGCGCCCCGATCTCGCCATTCCAGGCGCGCTCCAGACATTGCTGGCGTATGGTTTCGCGCTCGCTGAACCAGAGCGCAGGGATGTCGATATTTAACTGCGGTGCCAGCTGGATGGCACGGTCCAGTGCCACCCAGCACATGCCTTTGGTATGCAGCAAATGGCGGGCCGGGCCGCGCAATTCCCAGATACCCTGGTCCGGCAGACGCCAATGCTTGATGGCGGCGTCGGCCAGCCGAACCAGTGCCGCCGGCAGCCCCTCGCGCAATGAGGGACAAAGCCCGTCCAGGCCATGGCGCGACAGGTAAAGATTGAGTGCCGCCAGCAGCTCGCCATAGATCTCATGCTGTTGTTGCGATTCGGCGCCATTGCCGGTGGTGATCGGCCGCGAATTGCGCCAGCCGCTCAAATGCGCCAGCGTTTCTTCTTCAGGTACCGGGCCATCGATGGCATACAGCACGCGCACCACCTCCCCTTGCGCATCGGCTTGCTGCAGGAAACGCAGGAATTCCGCTGCTTCGCGCCGCAATCCAAGATTCAGGAAGGCCGACACGCTGAACGAAGCGTCGCGGGTCCACACCAGCCGGTAGTCCCAGTTGCGCACGCCGCCCACGGCTTCGGGCAGACCGGTCGTCGGTGCGGCAATCAATGCCCCGGTGGGCGCATAGGTCAACAGCTTCAGGCACAAGGCACTGCGCAGCACCTGTTGAGCATGTTGGCCGGCATACTGGCAGCTGGCACTCCAGGCCAGCCAGTAATCCTGCGTCTGCGCCAGGCGCTGCCGGGCCATGGTCAAGATCTCGTCGGCAGGCCCGCCCGGCTGCCCGAGCACCAGCACCATGGCTTGACCTTGGGTCAATCGGGCAGTGGCGCGCAGCACATCGACGCCATCGACATTGCTGACGTCGAGCGGGTGCGAACAGCTGACATGAAACGCTTCGCCGGCAAACGCGACTGAACGTTCTCCTGCCAATGTGCCGACCTGCTTCCTGCCCCAGTCGAAGCGTGGGGATACCAGCAGGTTCGCCGTTGCGCTGCCCGCAGTACACTCGATCAAACGAAACAACTGGTTGCTGGCGCTCGAGTCTGGACCGGTGTCCCCGGCACCAGGCAAATGGGCCACCGCCATGAAGTCGGTGACCGTGACCGAACCTTGCGCACCGGCCAGCGTGGTGGCCAGAATATTCGTCCCAGGCAGGTAGCACCGCGTGCTGCACGGCTGCTGCCCATCGATTGCGACCTGGCAGCGGCCGCCCACAGCGGGATCGAGCAGGGAAAACAGCAGCGGCTTGTCGTCAAAACGCTTCAGACACAGCCAGTCGATGGATGTGTCCGAAGCCACCAGTGCTGCGCCGCGCATATCGCCAATGAAACCGTAGTCGGCGATGGGACGCGGCCCCAGGTGTGCCTGTAACGCCATCAAGCAGTCACCCAAGGATTGTTTGCGGTCCTGCGGTTGCGGTCGCGATCGGAGCAGATATTCGGATGCATGGTCATTACCCTGTATGAAGCAGCAAACTTCAGAGTAATGGCTAATCGACAACCGATGGTGCGATAGCTCAAGCTTCAGCAAATATACGCCAAGGACCGCAAGCGAGGTTCGCCGCCAGCATGAGTGACAAGACATCCCCGTCCGCGCGCCTTGCCACCTTGATTCTCAGGGAGTCGTCCCACGCGTGCCGCTGCGCCTGAAGGAATCGAGGATCTCGTCATGTCTTTGCCTGTCGCTTTTATGCAGGTACATGGCGGTGGTGGAGATGTTTTCATGCCCGGCGGTTTCCTGCAGCGTTTTCAAGGCGACGTCATTGTTGGCCTGCACCGTCAGCATGGTGTGCCGCAGCCAATGCACCGACGCCTGGCGCAGCACGCTGCAGGCGTCAGCCTGGTGCCGCGACGTAGCCAGAACGGCAGCGCGGGCAAACAAGGCCTTCATGGCATTGGCGACCGCTTCATCACTGATGCCATGCAAGCCGCTGCCCCGCGTGGCCAGCGCCAGCGGGGTTGCCTCGTCACGTGTCGAGACTGCATCCAGGCCATAAGCCAGACGATACGCCCGCCATGCATCGAGCATCTCCTGGGGCACGGGCAGGCGGCGCGGCTTCGAACCCTTGCCCATGACGTCCAGCCACCAGCGGCCATCGGTTTCCTGGTACAGCGCTGACATGCGGGCGCTGCTGATTTCCGACAAGCGCGCACCGGTCATGATGAATGCCAAAAACAGGAACCTGTCGCGCACAAGCGCCCTGTCGGTCCCGACGTTTCGCCTCGGCTGGGCCTGTTGCCAGGCATTGGCAGCTCCCGGGTCGAGCGCTGCTTTGTCGCGCTCGAGAACCGCTTGCAAACAGGCGATGGCATCCTCGGGCAGATACCGGCTAATGCGCGCGGCCCTGCGGGTCTTGATGTTCTTGACCAGGCTGCCGGCATTGCGTTGCAGGTAGCCTGCGTTGGCAGCAAAGCTCAGCAAGGCTTTGACGACCCGGAAGGCCTGCCGCGCGCTGGCTTCGGATAAAGGCCCCGAAAAGGGACGCCAGCGCGGATCAGCACGTGGCCAGCGTGTGGCCGACACCCAGCGCTGATGCGGCTGTGGATCTCGCAGCCACGCCTTGTAGGCGGCCAGATCCTCGAGCCTGATTGCGGCAAGTGTTTTCCCACCGGCGGCACACCAGAGCAGAAATCGCCCCAGTTCCGTGCGCGTGCTTTTCAAGGTGCTGGCAGCCAGGTTTGCGTGTAACAGGAAGGCACTGGCAATGGCAGAGTCGGACGAAGCGCTGACCAGCATGCCGTTATCGGAATCCGCATCCCCTGCCTCCGGAAGGCGCCCGGCAAGATTCTGCCGCGCTGGATTTGCCTCGGTTGCGGACGTTTGCTGTTTATTGGTTTTCGCCATTGATGAATGGGTTGAAAGCTGGAGAGGCAAGGAAATAACCCGGAATCCCGACATCGGGCGCTGCGGACCTTTCCACCAGCGATAACCAGCTACAGCGATGAGTTTTATTGCCAGCGCGGGAATTATGCCATGCCGATCAAGCTAACTCGAGATTATTAACGTAATCTCGAATTGAAAGGGGATTATGTAATAATATTTATTTTTGCATTACGTAATTGAACTTATGATTCGCTATAATTATTTCCCATTTCCATGGATCCAACTGATATGCCATCCAATTTGCTCTCCCTCAACCGCGTCGACCTTACCCGCATTGCATGTGATGCCATTGCTGCGCAAGGAAAAAAGCCCAGCATTGGCCAGGTCAGAGAATGGACCATCGCAAATTGTGGTGGCAAGAAAGGTTCGGACGGTGATGTACAACGCGACATAAGCAGCTGGTTCGATGACCTGCTCAAGCTCAAACGTGACAAGCATATCGAAGGCTTGCCGGATGCGGTCGCCGCCTTGGCACGCGATCTCTGGCAGCTGTCG
>JBPBPY010000396.1:0-6353 GCA_050954505.1 Janthinobacterium lividum | reverse complement strand
GCGCCATGCCAGCTTGGCCTATGTGGCTGCGTTTGCCGAGGCTGCCATGGTGGGGGCGCTGGCCGACTGGTTTGCCGTCACCGCCCTGTTTCGCCGGCCGCTGGGTTTGCCGATTCCGCATACCGCCATCATTCCCAACAACAAGGATCGTATTGGCGCTTCGGTGGCCAACTTCCTTGAACATAATTTCATGACGCGTGAAGTGCTGGCTGACGAGCTGGCGCAGATCGATTTTGCCGGCGCGGCAACCAGCTGGATGGCGGTGCCGGAAAACAGCCAGGCAGTTGCACGCCAGCTTGCCCGCGCCGTGCCGGCAATCATGCGCATGATCGAGGACGAGGACGTTGGCGCCTTCATGCAGACCACGCTGGCCAAGGGTTTGCGCAACATGAAGTTCGGGCCGCTGCTGGCGGAAGTGCTCAGCGTGCTGATCGCCGACCGCCGTCACCAGGTGCTGTTCGATCATCTGCTCGCCATGGCCGGCACGCTCATTGAAGACAATCGCCCGTTCATCCGCCAGAAAATCCATGACAACAGTCCACGCTGGCTACCGCGTTTGGTCGATGAAAAACTGTTCGAACGGCTGATCGAAGCTGCCGGCGCCACGCTCGAGGAAATGCGCCAGGAAGACAGTCCGTGGCGCGAGCGTTTCCAGCAGAAAGCCGAGGAATTCATCGCCCAGCTGCGCACTTCGCCAAGCTATGAGGCGCAGATAGCGGCCGTGGTCGAACAAACCCTCAGCCATCCGCTGTACGGCAGCTATACGCAGGAAGTCTGGCATGACCTGCGCGCACGGCTGTTGAATGACCTGGCTTCGCCGCAGTCGCAGGTGGTGGCACAGATCGACAGGGCCTTGCGTGGCATGGGCGCCGCACTGGCGCAGGAAAGCGTGATCCAGGAAAAACCCAACGCCTGGCTGCGCAGCTTCGTTGCCGATGCCATTTCCAGCCGGCGCCATGTGATCGCCGACCTGGTCAAGCGGGTGATCCAGAAATGGGATGCCGAGACCGTTTCGCAAAAGTTCGAACTGTATGTCGGCCGCGACCTGCAATACATCCGCATCAATGGCACGCTGGTCGGCGGTCTGGTTGGACTGGTGCTGTACTCGGTATCGCTCTGGCTATGAAGGCAGGAAGGCGCGCTGCAGTTCGCGGCGCAAATACGGCGCCGTACGGCTGCGCCGGCTGGCAGCCACCGCCGCCGGCGTGCCGCAAGCGACAATTTCGCCGCCTTCATCTCCTGCCCCGGGTCCGATGTCGATGATCCAGTCGCTGGCTGCAATCATGCTTATTTCATGTTCCACCACGATCACGGTATTGCCGGCATCGACCAGGCGCTTGAGCTGCGCCATGAGTTTGTCGACATCCAGCGGATGCAGCCCGGTACTCGGTTCATCGAGGATGTAGAGCGTGTCACCGCGTTGCGGGCGCTGCAGTTCGGTCGCCAGTTTCACGCGCTGCGCCTCGCCACCAGACAACTCGGTCGCCGATTGTCCCAGGCGCAGATAACCGAGGCCGACTTCGCGCAATACCGTCAAGGCGCGCAGCAGCAAGGCGTCATCGGCAAAGAATTCCGCTGCGCTGTCGACCGTCATGCGCAGCACATCGGCAATCGAGCGCTGCTGGTAGTGCACCGCCAGTGTGGCATCGTTGAAGCGCGCGCCGTGGCAAGCCGGGCAGGGCGCATACACGCTGGGCAAAAACAGCAGCTCCACCATGACCTGGCCCTCGCCCTGGCAGGTGGCGCAGCGGCCCTTGGCGACATTGAAGGAGAACCGGCCAGCGTCGAAACGGCGTTTGCGCGCGTCGTCGGTCTGGGCAAACAGTTTGCGCACCTGGTCGAACAAACCGGTATAGGTGGCCAGATTTGAACGCGGCGTGCGGCCAATCGGTTTCTGGTCGACCCGCACCAGGCGTTTGATTCCTTCCATGCCGCTGACGGTGCCGCCGCCGGCACTGCCGTTACTTGCTGCCAGGCCGCTGTCCGTTGCCATCCTGGCCGGGGCCTGCGCGCTCTCTGCCAGCGGATCGTCGTCTTCCTGTTCGTGGGCGGCAAGATCCTGCCCAAGCCAGCTGGCGCACATTTCCACCAGCGCCTGGCTGACCAGGCTGGATTTTCCGGAACCCGAGACGCCTGTCACGCTGGTGAGCAAGCCGCGCGGGAAGGCGGCATCGAGCTGCTGCAAATTGTTGCGGCTGACGCCGGCGAGCTTGATCCACCCCGATGGCTGGCGCGCGGCGGGTACAGGCAAGCGTGCCTGGTCGAACAGATAATGGCGGGTGCGTGAAGCGGCCACGCCTTGCAGCCCGGCCGGCGGCCCGCTGTAGAGAACCGTGCCGCCATGTTCACCGGCATCGGGCCCGACATCGACGATCCAGTCGGCCTGGCGGATCACATCGAGGTCATGTTCGACCACGAACAGGGAATTGCCTGCCGCCTTCAAGCGCGCCAAGGCACTGAGCAAGGCTTCGGTATCGGCCGGATGCAGGCCGGCTGAGGGTTCGTCGAGTACATACACCACGCCGAACAGATTCGAGCGCACCTGCGTGGCCAGGCGCAGCCGCTGCAGCTCCCCGGGAGACAAGGTCGGCGTGGCACGGTCAAGCGACAGGTAGCCAAGTCCAAGATCGAGCAGCACATCGAGGCGGGCAACCAGGTCGGCGGCAATGCGCTGCTTGACGATGGTTTTTTCCGGATGCTCGCGCTGCTGCTTCCTGCTTGCTGCGGTTGCCTTGCTGCCTTTCATCTTTGCCGCCTGGCTGTTTGCCTGCACGCCAGCGTCCTGGCCGGCGTCGGCATAGGGGGCAAACAGGCTGCGCAGTTGCTTCAGCGGCAGGCGTGCCATGTCGGCAATGTCGAATCCGGCAAACCGCACCGACAGCGCGGCCTGCTGCAGGCGCTTGCCGGTACAGACCGGGCAGGCTGCACCACGCATGTACTGCGCCACGCGTTTTTTCATCAATGCGCTGTGACTGCCGGCAAAGGTTTGCAGCACGTATTTGCGCGCGCCCGTGAAGGTGCCCTGGTAGCTGGGCGTGGCGCGGCGTTTCAGAGCGGCGCGTACCTCGGCGGCGGAAAACCCCGAATACACCGGCACTACCGGCTGTTCATCGGTAAACAAGATCCAGTCACGCTGTTTTTTTGGCAGATCGCGCCACGGAATGTCGACGTCATAACCCAGCGTCATGAGGATTTCACGCAGGTTCTGGCCGTGCCAGGCGGTGGGCCAGGCTGCCACGGCGCGCTCGCGAATGGTCAGGCCGGGATCGGGCACCATGGTCTGTTCGGTGACTTCATAGATGCGCCCGAGCCCATGGCATTCGGTGCATGCCCCTTCAGGCGTATTCGGTGAAAACGATTCGGCGTACAACAATTCCTGCCCGGCAGGATAGTCGCCGGCACGCGAATACAGCATGCGCAACAGGTTGGCCAGCGTGGTGACGCTGCCCACCGAGGAGCGCGTGGTCGGTGCGCCGCGCTGCTGCTGCAGCGCCACGGCAGGCGGCAGGCCGTCGATTTGATCGACTTCCGGCACCGGCATCTGGTTGAACAGCCGCCGTGCATAGGGTGACACCGACTCCAGGTAGCGGCGCTGGGCTTCGGCGTACAAGGTGCCGAATGCCAGCGACGACTTGCCCGAACCGGAGACACCGGTAAACACTACCAGCGCATTGCGCGGGATGTCGACGTCGACATTCTTCAGGTTATGCTCGCGGGCGCCGCGTACCCGTACATGGCCTTGCATGTCAGCCTGCGCGAATGCCGGTGGCTGCTGCTGTCGCGTCTGGGCCGGGACGGATGCATCCGGCAACGGTGAAGGCCCCCGGCGATTTTCCGCCGCGGTTTTTTTCGAGCGGCGCGGTGCGCCGGTTTTTGACAATGCGTTGGGGGCGGGTACGGGGTTCGACGATGAGTTGGCCATGAAATGCAGATCCGCAGAGCAATGAGAGGGAATGAATTCATCCTACTTGCTTGTTAAACAATGGTCGGTGCGCCAGCACGCATAAGCCATCGGCAAACGGGGAGGTGCGCTGCGAGCGCATGCGCGCAGATTTGGCGCGATAATCGTCGTTCGATAAAAACCGCACGCCATGTTGTGGCAATGCGCGACCAGGCTGACCGCCCGCGCCAGTCACGCCACGACGCAAGGACTGGAGAATGAATGTTTGGCCTGTTTGAAAGATTGCTGCACCCGTTTCCCGCTCCACTGATCACACCGCCGCCGCCGAATCTGCTGGCTTTCCTGTGGCGCTGCACCGCAGGCGTGCGCCGCTGCATCCTGTCGATGACCTTGCTGACCGCGTCGATCGGGGCATTCGAAGCCCTGCTGTTTGCCATGATGGGCAAGGTGGTGGACGTGCTTGGCAAGGTGGCCCCGGCCATGCTATGGACCGAGCAGCGTGGCAACCTGTTGCTGCTGGGGGCGATCCTGCTGGGCAGCGTCCTGCTGGTGGCGTTGCAAACCATGTTCAAGCATCAGGCCTTGTCGGGTAATTTCCCGATGATGTTGCGCTGGAATTTTCACCGCCTGATGCTCAGCCAGAGCATGTCTTTCTATCAGGATGAATTTGCCGGCCGCATCGCCACCAAGGTGATGCAGACTGCGCTGGCGGTGCGTGATGTCTACATGATCGTTGCCGACATCCTGGTGTTCGTGACCATCTATGTGGTCACGCTGCTGCTGCTGGTGGGCAGCTTCGACATCTGGATGCTGCTGCCTTTCCTCGGCTGGATCGCCTTGTACATCCTGGCCTTGAAGTATTTCGTGCCGCGCCTGGCCAGCGTGGCGCAATCGCAGGCCGATGCACGCTCGACGATGACGGGCCGCATTACCGATGCCTATACCAACATCGCCACCGTCAAGCTGTTTTCCCACGCCGGCCGCGAAGCCGGTTATGCCCGCACGGCCATGCAGGAGTTCCTGGTCACCGTGCACGGCCAGATGCGGCTGGTCTCGGCATTCGAGATCGTCAACCATTTGCTGGGCATGCTGCTGATCATTTCCACCGCCGGCGTATCGTTGTGGCTGTGGACCCATGGTGCACTGGGGATCGGCGCGCTGGCCGCAACCACTGCAATGGCCTTGCGCCTGAACGGCATCTCCCACTGGGTGATGTGGGAGATGTCCAGCCTGTTCGAGCAGATCGGCACGGTGCAGGACGGTGTCAACACGCTTTCGCGCACCCATGATGTGCATGACCGTGCCGATGCCACACCGCTGTCGGTGACCCGGGGCGAAATCCGCTTCGATGACGTCAGCTTCGGCTATGGCGGCAGCTGCCCGGTGATCGACCACCTGTCGCTGACCATCCAATCCGGTGAAAAAATCGGCCTGGTCGGGCGCTCGGGGGCCGGCAAGTCAACCATCACCAACCTGCTGTTGCGTTTCTATGATGTCGAGCAGGGCCGCATTCTCATCGACGGCCAGGACGTTGCCGGCGTGACGCAGGAAAGCCTGCGCGCCCAGGTCGGCATGGTCACGCAGGACACGTCGCTGCTGCACCGCTCGGTGCGCGACAACATCATGTACGGCCGGCCGGAGGCCACCGAAGCCGAGATGGCCAGCGCCGCGGCACGCGCCGAAGCCGATGTCTTCATCGCCGGCCTCTCCGACATGGCGGGACGGCGTGGCTATGACGCCCATGTCGGCGAACGCGGCGTCAAGCTCTCCGGCGGACAGCGCCAGCGTATCGCCATTGCCCGGGTGATGTTGAAGGACGCGCCCATCCTGCTGCTCGACGAAGCCACCAGTGCCCTGGACTCGGAAGTCGAAACCGCCATCCAGGCCAGCCTGTATCGTCTGATGGAAGGCAAGACCGTGGTGGCAATTGCCCATCGCCTGTCGACGATTGCCGCGATGGACCGCCTCGTGGTGCTCGACCATGGCCGTGTCGTGGAGCAGGGCTCGCATGCACAATTGCTGGCGGCGGGAGGCGTGTATGCAAGACTGTGGGCCCATCAAAGCGGCGGATTTCTTGGCGAGGAAGTGGAATAGGGGTGTCGCCGAGGACTGCTTGAAAATGTGCGGTGGGAACGCAGCAAACTTGTCGCAGGAATGACCACTCGATGACGCCTGCAAAATTATATGGAACCAAAAGCGATCAGTGTGCCACCTACAGGCAGGATGGAGTTGTAGTTTTGATATCAAAACAGGTTCCTTCCAACGCAGGCTCATTCTTCTGATTGAGAACGTTCAAGTGGTTTGCCCAGCTGATGCATCTGCAAGTTTGCGACGCTGAAAATAGTTAACAATAATCTAGGGCGTGTCCTCAATTCAGTTTAAGCCAAATAAAAGTGCAAGCCAGGAAGAGAATCGCTTTGAAATTCCTAGCCAGTTTTTCGAATCGTGTGGC
>JBPBPY010000205.1:0-6383 GCA_050954505.1 Janthinobacterium lividum | reverse complement strand
AGTGCATCGCTGACCACCACGCCGGTCATGTCTGCAGAGGCGTCGATTTCAAGTTCGACGCGCACGATATGGCCGCGCAGCACGCCGGCGTGGAGCGTGGTTTCAGGCTGCATGCTGCGGCGCAGGCGAAACCCGCTGGAGACGGCTTGCGTTACAGGCACGGCAGCGCGGGTTTGCAAGCTCACCCATGGTTTGCCTTTGCCGACATGGGTGAGCTCCAGGACCGCCGGCGTTTCCAGCGCCTCGGGCAGGTGCAGCTGCCAGGAAGTGCCGCCGCTGCTTGTGGCCGTGCCAGGAAAGGCGCTGGCGATGGCAGCGCTGCCCGAGGCCCGGCCAGGTGTCGAACCTGGCCAGGTGTAGCGTTCGGCCTGAACCGGGCCTGGCTGCAGGCCAGCGGTGGTGACGCCGGCCGGCGCCGTGGATTCGAAGCGGGCCGAGAATTTTTCCAGCGCCAGCGTACCCCAGACGTTGGCAGTGGTGGTGCGCCAGGCGCCATGCAACTGGCGGCC
Source organism: Janthinobacterium lividum (assembly GCA_050954505.1). Classification (GTDB taxonomy): domain Bacteria; phylum Pseudomonadota; class Gammaproteobacteria; order Burkholderiales; family Burkholderiaceae_D; genus JAQGMO01. The sequence goes on along the minus strand of JBPBPY010000205.1, from coordinate 5,874 downwards.
AAGGGTGCCGGTGGCCAGGCGGGCAATGTCGGCCTGCCAGTCTGCGCGTTCCAGGACCGTCAGCAGCAAGCGGCTGGCATTGACGTCGGCGCCGGTCATCAGCCACCACCAGGCATCGGTGCTTTCGGTGGCAAACAGCGTGCGGGTGCCCTGGAAACGCAGGCGCGAACGCATGATGGCGTCGGCTTGCGCCAACTGCACGCCGGCATCTGGAATTCCATCCAGGCGCACGAGCAGCGACATCCAGTCCAGCAGCGCAGAGCTTGGCCATCGATTGGGCGCAAGCTGGATCGATCCCAGCATGCGCGGCTGCGCCTGGCCGTAGCGGGCCAGGGTCTCCAGTGCAGCAAGCTTGCGTACATCCAGGTCGGCATGCGGCGCCCAGGCTGGGCGCATGAGGCGTCCTTCGACAAAGGCCGCCAGCCCGCGCAGCATGCGCTCGCGACTGGCTTGCGGCACCGCCAGGCCGGCTTCATGGGCTGCAGCCAGCAGATACGCCGTGAGTGCATCGCTGCCGGCAGCATGGCCGGCGCCCGGTCCGGCTGGTGCAGACGGCGGATAGAAATACGCCAGGCCGTCGGCATCGAGATAGGCCGGCAGTTCCGTCATGACCCGGTTCCAGGCTGCCCGGTCATGCAAACCAATGGCGCGGGAAATCTTTTGCTCCAGGCAGTTGTAAGGGTAGGCCGCAAACCATGCCTGCACGGCGGCCAGGCCTCCCGAGAGCTGCGGCGTGAGCGTCACCGACAGGCTGCTGCGCCCGGCCAGCGCCTGCGCCGGCGCCGCGACCGTTACCCTGGCGGCGCCATCGAGCTGGAACAGGCTGGCCTGGCGCACGGTCACCGGCACCGCGGTCACCAGCCGCTGGGAAAACCGCAGTGCGTCGCGGGCCGGCTGCGATGCCGCCGCAACACCGGCTGGCAGGCGCTCCTGCGCCACGAATTCCCAGTTCAAACGGGTTTCCTGCGCCGATGGCAGCGCCGGCGCCAGCACCGGCCAGGTCAATTCACGCATCTCGCCCGGCGCGAGCCTGAAGCGCTGCACGGCCAGGGTTGCCGGCTGCGCCAGGGCCGGCGCAGCCGGCATGACGCTGCCTTCCCGTTGGACGGTGCCGAGACTGGCGCCGACATCGACCTCCATCGCCCGCGCCGTGGTGTTGCGCACGCTGGCCATGGCGGTGTACCGGTCGCCTTCACGCACCAGTGGCGGCAGGCCGGCAATGATCTGCAGGTCCTGGGTCGTGCGTATGCTGGCGTAGCCATGGCCGAACAAGGATTCGCCATCGTCGGCAATGGCGACGATGCGAAATCCGCTCAGTGCATCGTTGAGGGGCACGTCGATCTCGGCACGCCCGGTTCCATCGAGCAGCACCTCCCCGCGCCACAGCAGCAAGGTGTCGAACAGTTCGCGTGTGGCCGCGCGGCCACCGCCGCCGCCGGCCGGGGCGGCTTTGCGGCCAAAGTGGCGCTTGCCGATCACCTGCATCTGCGCGGTGGCGGTTTCCACCCCGTAGGCGCGGCGCTGCAGCATTGCGTCGAGCAAATCCCAGCTGTGGTTGGGCTGCAGCGCCAGCAAGGCTTCATCGACCGCCGCCACAGCGATATGCGCGCCTGCTGCGGCCCGGCCGTCCGGGCGCTTGACCAGCACCTTGACCTTGGCATGCGCGCGTACCGCATAGCTGGCCCGGTCGGTCAAGACCTTGACGTCGAGCTTGTGGGCTGCCGAACCGACGGCAATTTCCGCAATGCCCAGCTTGAAGGCGGGCTTGGCCAGGTCGACCATGGTGCTCGGTGCACCGGCGGCACTGCTTTCCCGGTAATCACCCCACCATGCCAGCGGGCTTTTCCAGCCCCGGCTGAAAAACGAATGCCACGGCACTGATCGGACCCGGCCGCGCAAGGCCAGCACCGAGACATACACGTTCGGCCCGTAGCTGGCCAGCACCGGCAGCCGGATCACCGGGTCGCGAGAGGTCAATTCGACGACCCTGGTATCGATGACGCCTTCGCGCTCGATGGCCACCAGTGCCGTGGCATGGAGAAATGGCATGCGCACCTGGAACACGGCGGTTTGCCCGGCCTCATACTGTTTTTTTTCCGGCAGCAGTTCCATGCGGTCCTGGTTTTGCTGTGCGAACCAGCTCTCGCCCGCCTCCGCCATCCAGGCCGATGTCATGGCCGTGGCCATGTGGCCGGCACCATCCCTGGCACGCGCGGTGATTTCGATCTGGCCGCTGTCCTTGACGGCGACGTCGCAGCGCAGCAGGCCCTGGGCGTTCGACGTGCCGCTGCACAGGCGCCCCAACGGCCGGGCAACGCGGGTATTTTCATAGCCGTAGAAGCCGCCGACCAGGCGTTTGCGGCTCGAATTGTTCTGCACTGCCGTGCCCAGCAGATCGACCGGCACATTGGCCAGCGGCCGTCCGCCGGTGTCCAGGGTGATGGCCGTCAGCGCCAGCTTGCCGCGCGCGGCCACCCAGTCTTGCGTCTTGACACCGACCACGACTGCCGACGGCCATAACACCAGCGGCGCGGCGACCGTCTGGATTTCCCCGTTCGGGTCGGCATACTGCATTTCATTTTGCAGCAGCATCGGTGTGGCAAGCTTCGGCAATGGCCGCACCGTGGCCTGGCCGGCACCGCTGGCGTCGAGCCTGACGGCGAGTTTGTCGGCGATGATCCTTTGATCGTCGGTGCCTTCGTCGAGCGATGCCTGAAATGAAAATGCTTCCAGGCCGGGCCACTGCGGCGCATGGCGGCGCAGCAGGCTGGTCAAGGTCACTGCCTGCCCGGCCGCAACGCCGCCATTGAGGTAGCCCAGCTGCAGGGCCAGCGTCAGCTCACGGGGACTGACCAGTTCGCCCTTCGGCGCACTGATGCTGCCAGCCATCAGCGGCAGCCGAAATTCCTCGACCCTGAAGCTGCCACTGGCGAAACTGCTTTCTTCATTGCCCGGCGGTTGTGCCGACGCCGGCGGCCCAGCTGTGCCGGCTCCCGAACTGTCGGTGCTGGAACTGCCGGCGCTGGAATTGCCATCACCTACCGGCCCCCGGTCCAGCGTAACCTGGTAGCTGCCCAGTCTGGCCGTGGGCGGAATCGCAAACGACGACAGGGCGCTGCCCTGCCTGTCCCACGCCAGCGCAAAACGGAACTCTTCATTGCTGCCTTGATGGACAATGCGCATGCGGTTGGGACGCTGTGCAACATCCGGCATGGCAAAACCGTGCATGGTTTCCAGACGCATGAAATGTTTCATCGACACGGTTTCACCGGCCCGCAGCAGGGTACGGTCGAACACGGTGTGGACCCGCCTGGTGCCGGCAGTGCCGGTATCGCTGGCGAGATTGAAGCGAAACGCTTCGATGCCGTTGTTCCAGGTGCTCAGCGCAAATGCCATGTCGCCGCGGCCCCTGGCATCCGTAGCCCGGGCGCTGACAAACAGGCCGTCGAAGGGCCCGACACCCGGGCCCGCACCCTGGCCTGCTGTGCCGCTGCCGTGCAGCGAACAATTGCCATCCAGTCCGGCAGGCAGATGAGCAATGCCGTCGGCGCCGGTCCTGCCCTGCCACAGCAGACGGGCGCGGCAGTCGCTGACACGCACGTCGGCATTGGCAACCGGTTGCGCGCCGTCGAGCGTGGTAACCCAGACGATGCCGTTCTCGCGCCTGATCTTCAGATGCACCGCCAGATTGGTGACCAGCACGCTGGTGCGCACATACATGGGCACTGGCTTGCCCAGCAAGGACGCGCCCAGCCGCGGCGATTCGATTTCCAGCACATGAAACCCGGGGCCGTTGAAAGGAATGCCGAGCACTTCAAAGGCAGACATGCCATCGCCATTGCCGCTGGTGGCACTGGCGTCGGTGCCGGGCAGGATGCGCGCCGGCGCCGGCCCGGATGGGGCAGCGGCAAGGCCAGCCTGACCGCTGGCCACGGTCGCAGGATGCCCCGTTGCCGGGACCGCGGCAGGCGCGGCTGCGGGTGAAGGCGCCTGGGCAGGCTGGCTGGCAGCAGCACCGGCCTGGACCTGGGGCGCTGGCAGCGATGTGGGCAATGCGATCCTGGTCACGCCTGCTTCATTGGCCAGCAGGCCGATGGCGCGCGTGTCAATGGCACCGTTGCCGATTGCCGCAGCCGGCACCACCGGCAAGCCGGCGCTGCCGTTTGCGGCCGCCCCAGCCATGCCGCCCAGGCTGCCTGGCTCGATGGTTTTTTCATGGAAGCGCGCCAGCCGGCCAAGCCAGGCAATGATGGCGGCATCGCCCTCCACGCGCAGGCTCGCCAGTGCCGCCGGTGCGCGAGCGCCATCGGTGCTGCGCAACAGTATCGGGTCTTCGAGGCGGCGCACCGTCACCGGCAGGACCGGATCTGCATTGAGTTCCAGGATGCCGAACGGTGCAGCGGCAAATTTGGCCAGCGGCGGGTAATCGGCAATGCGGCCCCGCAGCGGGAAGTCGGCGCGGTTTTCCGCCAACCGTCCCTCGCTATCCTGCAGCGTGGGCGGCAACTGGATCGAAAACGTGGCGCGCGCCGGCAGCGGTGGCCGGAATTCGATGGCATCGACTTCAGCGCCGCGCTCACTGCTGGCGAAAACCGGCTTGCGCTGGCTGCCATCGGCGCCGATGAAGAGGATTTCCCGCGCCTGCCTGCGCGCCACTGGCGCGTTGAAGCGCAGCCGCAGCGGCGCCAGCGGCGAACAGTCGGCATTGGCGTTTTCGCGCTCGCATTCAATGCTGACCGAAAACGCCGGCCTGACTTCGAAGGCAAAGCGCTGGGCTGCTCCGCCAGGCATGCCGGATTCCGATCGCACGCCCGGGTCCCACACCAGCTGCATTGCAGCGCCATTGGGCAAACGTTGCCGGCATTGCACCGTGCTGGCCAGGCGGGCATCGATGTCCGGGACCTGCTGTTGCAGCAGGTCCTTGCGCAAGACACCAGCCACCAGCTGCACGGCGATGCGCTCGCCTATCCCGGCAACGGCGCAGTACGCATGCGCCAGCACGCTGGCGTCGCTGACCGGGCCGTTGTGCACCAGCACGAACATCTGATCTTCCGACAGCCTGCTGCCTTCATGCGGCAGCACCTGCACCACAGCCGGTCCGCCAGTGGTGAATTCGGCCCGGGTGCGACCAGCCAGCGGGAAGCCTGCCAGGCTGCGCAAGGCTGGCCTGGCCTGGAAGACGCAGCGCATGCCGGGGGCAAGGGACTGCTCGAAATCAAACACCCAATTGCGTTCATCGATCCAGCGGCCATGTCCGGCTGGCGCACTGTTGCCGCCACCGGCGCGGGTGCAATCGATATCGAATGGCGAGGGTGCACTGGCGAGGTCGGCACCTGCGGCGCCGGCAGCCACCATCGCTGCGGTGAACCGGACCCTGGCCTGGCGCACCTGGGCAACTTCGCCCTGCGGTGAAAAAGACGCAATGGCAGGGCTGGCGGGCGCTGCAGCCTGGGCTTTTCCAGCGGCGGCGGCATGACGAGCGGCATCGGAAGGCGCCGCAGCTGTCCCGGCACTGCCAGCGCCGACGTGGCCCTTGGCGACAACCTTGATGGAACCGGCGGCAGCTGCAGCGGGGCCGGGGCGGGAATCGTGATTGAAGCCTTGATCGCCTGCCGCCGCGCCGGAATTTGCAGCATCGACAACCGCAGCAGTGGCGCCCCGTGCTGTAGCCGGCAGGCCTGCAGACAGCATCATGACTGCGAGCGCAGCCAGCCATTGCCGAAGCGGGCCGGCACCAGAGGCAGCACGGCGCTTGGCGGTCTTCAGACAGTGCCGAAGCAAGCCGGCCGGGGGCGCGCCATGGAGGGAATTGCCTAGGGCGTGTCCTCAATCTGCAAATAGTTATTCGATTGAAAAGTTTATGTAAAATTTTAT
>JBPBPY010000110.1:0-6394 GCA_050954505.1 Janthinobacterium lividum | reverse complement strand
CTTCGAAGCGCTGCGCGGCGGCCACCACGTCGGCGGCATCTGCCATTTGCGGCACGGCTTTCGGTGATACGAAGCTGGTCGCCTCGACACTGCGGATGCCGGCATCGACCTGCAATTGCAGCAAGGCGATCTTTTCTGCCGTACTCAGATGGATGGCCTGGTTTTGCAGGCCATCGCGCAAGCCGACGTCGGTAATGATGAGTTGATCCATGGTTGCTCCGTTCAATATTGGTTTCGCTGGTCGAACCGGGAAGCCGGCGCAGCCTGTCGCTGCACGTCAGCCGATCGCATTGCTGGCGCGTAGCTGAGCAATGCGCGCCTCGTCATAGCCAAGCAGCTCGGTCAGCACCGTTTGGGTATGTTCTCCCAGTTCCGGCGGCGCCGTGTAGCGCTGGCTGGTGTCGTCGGACAGTTTGATCGGGTTGCCCGGCATGCGCACCGAGGCACCCGACTTCAGCGCCACCTCGACCACCATCTCGCGTGCCACCACCTGCGGGTCGCCCAGCGCCTGGGCAAAGTCATTCACCGGGCCGCAGGGAATCCGTGCGGTGCGCAGCTTTTCCAGCCAGTAGGCAGAGGTATTGTGCGCCAGTTCGGCATTGATGATGGCATCGATCTTGTCGCGCTCGGCATAGCGCGCCGGTTGTTTCAGATAACGCGGCTCCTTGAGTTCGGGCGCCTCCAGCACCTCGATGAACCGCGCATAGAACGGGTCGCCGATGCAGGCAATGATGATGAACCCATCGCTGGTCTGGAAGGTGTTGTAAGGCACATGAACGAAATGGCCATTGCCGGCGCGGCCCGGCACGATGCCCGACATCAGGTACATGGTGGCCATGTAGTTGAGCATCGAGATCTGCGCGTCGAGCATTGAAATGTCGACATGCTGGCCGCGCCCGCTGGTGCCGCGCGCCACCAGTGCCGCCATGACCCCCATGGCGCCAAACATGCCGCCGCCGAGGTCACCGATGGGAATGCCGGCGCGGCCCGGCCCCTGGTCGGGATGGCCGGTGATGCTCATGCCGCCGCCCATGCCCTGCACCACTTGGTCGAATGCCGGCAGGTTGATGTTCGGGCCGGTCTCGCCAAAGCCGGTGACCGAGGCGGTGATGATGCGCGGATTGATTTCGCAAAGCACGGCGTGGTCGATGCCCAGGCGTTTGGTCACGCCGACTCCAAAATTGTCGAACACCACATCGGCCTGGCGTACCAGGTCGAAAAACACCGCCCGGCCGGCATCGGACTTCAGGTCGATGCAGATGCTTTCCTTGCTGCGGTTGAGGGTCAGGAAATACGCGCCCATGCCTTCGAGCGAATAATCCGGATCGTTCCCGAGCAGCGCGCGGGTGCCTTCGCCGGCACCGGGCGGCTCGACCTTGATGGTACGCGCGCCGAGGTCGGTGAGGATCATGGTTCCATAAGGACCCGAGAGCATGTGGGTCAAATCGAGAATGGTGATGCCGTCAAGTGGAGCCATGGGGAGGAATGGTTGGTTGGTTGATTGATCAAGGGTGCCTGCTGTTACGCAAAACCTGTACCACCGCAGTGCAACATCTGATTCATCAATCCACGCCCTTGATTCCACGCCATGAATCCGCTCCAGGCTGGTTTTTCACCGATGGACTAGAATGAAACAAAACCAATTTTGAGACAAGTTGGGCGCGCGCTGAAACAGTTTTGAAACAACGACAGGCAGGGCGCGCTCCGAGCGGGCTGGTGGCCTGCTTCCACATGACTGCTGTCTTGACCAACCGATTCCATTGCGGAGATTGACTTGCGACGAAACGACCACGGCACCCCTGACCACCGCGTGCGCCTGTGCTTCATCAGCTACAGCCACCTGACCCGCCTGGCACTGGCAGTGCTGGAAGAATTCGAAGAGCGCGCCGACATCGAAGTCATCGATGCGACCTTTTATTCCGCGCTCGAATGCGCGCGCCAGCGTGAAGAGGCCGGCATGACCGATGCGTTCATCAGCGCGGGCGCCAACGCGATGATCCTGCGCGGCGCGCTTTCCACGCCGGTTGCCACCATCAAGGCCGGCGGCTATGACGTGCTGCTGGCGCTGATGAAGGCGCGCGAAGATTCGCACCGGGTTGGCGTGGTCACCTACTTCAACACGATTCCCGAACTCGACGCCATCCGCGACCTGCTCAAGAGCGACATTGCCCAGGACTCGTACCGCACTCCCGAGGAAGCACGCGAATGCGTCCGCAAGCTGGCAGCCAACGGCCACAATGTCATCGTCGGCTCCAGCGTGGTGGTGGAACTGGCGGAAGAACAAGGCTTGCGCGGCATCCTGGCCTATTCGCTGCTGTCGATCCGCCAGGGAATCGAGGACGCCATCGACCTGGCGCGGGTGGCGCGCCTGGAAGCCGCCCGTTATGAACAGATCAATGGCGTGCTGCACAACCTGCAGGAAGCGGTGCTGGCCGTCGATGCCGCCAATTGCATCATCGCCGTGAATTCGCCGATGGAGATGCTGCTGTCACGCCCGCGCAAGGCATTGCTCGGCATGGCGCTGGGCCGTCTCGAGCCGGCGCTGTCGCTGCAGGCCACGCTCGATTCGGGCCGCGAAGAGCGCGGCCAGGTGGCGCAGTTCGCGCAGCGCGAGTGGATCGTCAACCGCACGCCGATCCAGGAGCGTGGCCGCACCGTTGGCGCCGTCATTACCTTGTACGACGCCAATGCCATCCGCGAAGCCGATACCAGCCTGCGCTCGCAGCGGCGCAATCACCAGCATCCGGCAGCGCGCTACCATTTCGCCAGCCTCGATGGCCAGAGCCCGCTGTTTTTGCGGGCGCGCGAGTCGGCCCAGCGTTTTGCCCGCACCGACCTCACCGTCTTGATCACGGGCGAATCCGGCACCGGCAAGGAATTGTTTGCCCAGGCCATCCACAATGCCAGCGCGCGCGCCGACAAGCCGTTCGTGGCGGCCAACTGTGCAGCGTTTCCGGAAAGCCTGCTCGAGAGTGAACTGTTCGGCTATGAAGAAGGCGCATTCACCGGCTCGCGCAAGGGTGGCAAGCGCGGACTGTTCGAAACCGCCCATACCGGTACGCTGTTCCTCGATGAAATCGGCGACATGCCGCTGTCTCTGCAAACCCGCCTGCTGCGCGTGCTGCAGGAACGCGAAGTGGTTCGCCTGGGCGGCGTGATTCCAATTCCCATCGATGTGCGCATCCTGGCCGCCACCCACCAACCGCTCGATGTCATGATGCGCGAAGGCCGTTTTCGCTCCGACCTGTTTTATCGCATCAACATCCTGCAGCTGTCACTGCCGCCCTTGCGTGAACGTGCGATCGACATTCCCGTGATGGCCCAGGCAATGCTGGCGCGCTGCCTGAAGCGCCTGTCGTGCCGGCTCGACGCCCGCTCATTGCTGGCACCGCTGGCCGACACGCTGTGTGCCTATGGCTGGCCCGGCAACGTGCGTGAGCTGGAAAACCTGTGCGAACGCATGGCCGTGTTTTTTGCCCAGTACGGCAGCGTGGCAGCGGTCGACTACGAAGCGCTGGCCTTCGATTGCCCGGAGCTGTTTCGCCTGCCCCGGCTTTGCGCCAACCCGGAAGAGACGGGCACACATGCCACCGGCCCATCGATTCTGCGCATGCTGGAAGAATGTGGCGGCAACCGCACGCGGGCGGCAAAACGCCTGGGCATGAGCCGGGCAACCTTGTGGCGCCGGTTGCATGAGATGGCAGAAGATTCAACGGCTCCGGTGGCCTGACCTCGAAACGCGTCCAGATCGGATTTTTTAATGCAGTTTCACCAGATTCGACATCATGGCAGGCTCAAGGATGTCGAAACATTCACCCTCATTGAATGCATACGTTGCAACCAAAATGGCACTGATCACATCCGCACACTGAATTTCCAAAAATTTTCCGCTTTCGCGTGGGCAGGTATTCGATCTTTCCTTGATCCATATCGCAGCCGATGACGCCACGGTGCAGCGCGATCAATTTCATCCCACCGCGAGTCGTATTAAGCTGGTCGATGAATTGCATTGAACCCACGCGGGGACAGCATGTGTGCTGCCACCGTTTTCATCAAGGAAAAATACATGTCAGCAAGTCGTGTGATCCCGCGCATTGCGCTTCGGACCTTTGCGCCTCGAGGATTCGCCGGAAGTACTCGTCCCCCTTTCCCCGCCCGTGCACCGAAGCGCCTTTTGCTCTCGACGCGAAACCTGTGCCGTGCCGGCCTGGTTCTTGGTGTCTTTGCAGTCGGCTTGGCTGAAAGTGAAACCCTTGCCTGGCAGGGTCCCATTTCCAGTGCAGAACTGGCGCAGCACAGTGATCTGGAACGAGGCGTTTGGGTGACACTGTTTGATGCCGAGGCCACGGATGCCGATATGGCCTATGCAATTTTCGATGTCACGGATTTTGTCAGGCAGCATCCGGGTGGGGTGGCAAACATCATGCTCGCCGCAGGGGGCAAGTTGCTGGAAAAAATATGGTTGGAGCAGGCGCCGAATCATTTCCGCTCCGCGAATGTGAAGGACATCTTGAAAAACCGCCGCATCGGTTATGTGCAGGATCCGTCGCCGGAGCTGATACAGGATACCCAGCGCGCACTGGCGCTTGCCGACCAGCTTGCGCAATCAAAGGCCATGCGGCGGTTCCTGACCAAAGCGCCGCAAAATTCGGAGCCCGGCAACGGGCCGCAGTATCTGGTTGCGGACATCACCTTGCGTGAAGATCGTTTTATCCGCCGCAATCATGTGGGCGAGCCCGGCAAACGCGAACGGATTGCGCTGCATGTCTTCGGCAGACAGGACAATGAAACCATCTACGCCACCGATATCCCGGTGGAAGACTTGCAGATCCGGTATGTACAGAAACAGCAGCCGGCAGTCATACGCTGCGGCGGTGACGAGCGTGCCCACAAGGATGATCCGGCAGAGGGACTGGATTGGGAATGGGCGAAATACAGCGTGCTGCTCCAGGGACCGGAACTCAAGACGGTTCTGGATGATTTGCTTCCAGCGGGACTCGAACTCGTGAACCTGCCGGAAGAAACCGTCGTTCGCGTGGCCGACAACCTCGGATTCAGCAGCTGCCTCACCCTCCAGCAACTTTTGCAGGACAATGGCCAATCGCCGCTGTTTTCCCTCGGCGACGAGGAAAATCCGCGGCTGGCATCACCGGGTCATGCCGGGCATTGCTGGCCGAAGGATGTTGAAAAAATCGAGGTGCACCTGGCGCCGGAAGTCGAGCCGGCATTGAAAAGCCGGGCCGGTGAAACGATCGCCAAACAGATCAGCCTGTGTGTGTCCCAGCACGCCTATGTTCAATACGGCGATGGCGCGCCTGAGTACGATAGCCGGCTTCCGGTTCACTCGGTACCGACCGATCTGTTGCTGGAACAGGGAAAACTGAAAGTGTTCGGGCGCGCATTCAGTGACGGCGAGAAGGTGCAGGAAGTGATTGTCACGGTGGAAAATGATCAGGGACATGCGCTATCCACCGCCATGGATGTGCGCTACCCCTTTGCTGAAACAGCGCAGCACTTGAGCCACACCGGCATGTACCAGCTCGAGGCCGAGCTGGTGTTACCCGAGGGATTCATTGCCAGATATGTACACCTGAAAGCGTCCACGCAAACCTCGGCGCAACCTGAACGCGCCCGGAAAAATACCCGCGCTCTGGGCAACAATGCCATCAAGGTGTTCCAGATCAGCGAGTCGCTGAAAATCATGCGTGGGCCGAAATCGCTCTGGCGTCACCGGCAAGACCACGCGCAGGATCATGAAACCATGTAATCCACAAGCAGCACTTGCAAAGATCGAAAAGGCACAACACTTTCCCGGCGTGCCGATCTACAATTGCCGGCGTGAGGCAACATCCTGAAAATGCGCAAATAATGGATTGGATTCCTGTAGTTCTCGTCATCTTCAAGGTTTTTGTATTTGGCGCCGGCATGTTTTTCGCCATCAAGTGGCATTACGATAAAGGAACCAGGGACAAGCGCGCGTTCCTGCGCCTGGCCGGCAAAGCGGCCGCCATCTTTGTACTTTCGCTTGTCGCCGTGGGACTGGTAACCTTTGCCCTCAGCAACATGATGGGTTTGAGCTTGCGCTATCCATAATCGGGAAACCTCGGGTTACGCTTGCTGCCGCGTTGCCGTTCAATCCTGGCCTGATTCTTCCCCCAGCTCCCGCCCCCGAGCCGCTGCAGCCTTGAGTGCAGTGACGATCGCCGCCTTCACACCACTGTCTTCCAGACTCACCAGTGCGGCATGGGTGGTGCCCCCCTTGGAGGTCACGCGCTGGCGCAGCACGGCGACCGATTCATCCGAGCGCTGTGCCAGGTGCGCCGCGCCTATGAAAGTCGACAGCGCCAGTTCGGTGCCTTGCGCCTCGGTCAGGCCCAACTCCACCGCAGCCTGC
>JBPBPY010000100.1:0-6415 GCA_050954505.1 Janthinobacterium lividum | reverse complement strand
CCGCCGAATTTCTTCGACAGAACGGTCGCGATTGCTGCGGTCAGCGTGGTCTTGCCATGATCGACGTGGCCGATGGTGCCGACGTTGACGTGCGGTTTGTTCCGCTCAAATTTGCTTTTTGCCATCTTAGACTCCTAACGATTTGAAGAGAATGCCCAGGCACGCGCCCGACTTCCTGATGATGTTGCAGATGTGTCCTGATACTGCCGATCCTGCGCCGCCACCGGGGAATTTGTCGCCCGGCAAAACGGTAAAACGCGCCCGCTGCAGAGACCTGCCGCCGGCGCTTGCAAATTCTGGTGCCCTTTACGTGGATTGAACACGTGGCCTCTCCCTTACCAAGGGAGTGCTCTACCACTGAGCTAAAAGGGCTATCCTGCCGAACCCGCCGATCGATTGGCGTTTCCGTTGAAAACTGGAGCGGGTGAAGGGAATCGAACCCTCGTCATAAGCTTGGAAGGCTTCAGCTCTACCATTGAGCTACACCCGCAAGGGTGACCACCACTGCTGCTGAACTACTTGTCCGGTACTGCATTCCTTCCGTATTGCGCTTGCTCGCTTTTACTACACTGCAACTGCTTTTTCCGCTGCGCTCCACACTTGGTGGAGGGGGCTGGATTCGAACCAGCGTACTCGTAAGAGGGCAGATTTACAGTCTGCTGCCATTAACCACTCGGCCACCCCTCCGCAGGGAACCCCAAACTATATTGGAGCACATCACCTTTGTCAACTGGAAAAATGCGATGCGAGACAATTCGGTTTTCTCAGCCTGACCACTTCACTACGTGGGGGCGCGTCACTAAACCGCCTGTTGCACTGATTCCTGCATATTCCTGTTCCGGCGCGAAATTATAAGCGCAGCATGGGCATGCTGGAAAGGACTTGTTTGGATTCTTTTACAATTTTTTATCGGCGCGCAGAAAAGAGGCTTTCGCAGCAGGCCCGGCACCGGTAACCTGTACCCAATTTCCCCCACCTGGAACTCACTGCATGCAATCGAACCTGCTTCTTCTGATCCTGGCCTACCTGACCGCCGCCGTCATCGCGGTGCCGATCGCCAAACGGCTGGGCCTGGGTTCGGTGCTGGGCTACCTGGCCGCTGGCGTGGCCATCGGTCCCTGGGGCATCGGCCTGGTCACCGAAGTCGAGGATATCCTGCACGCTTCCGAGTTTGGCGTCGTCCTGCTGCTGTTCCTGATTGGCCTGGAACTGGAACCCAAGCGCCTGTGGGCAATGCGCAAACCGATTTTTGGCTGGGGCGGCGCCCAGGTGGTTTGCGTGAGCGTTGCCATGTTCGCCGGCGCAGTGCTGCTTGGCATTGGCTGGAAAGTCGCCCTGATCGGCGCCTTGGGCCTGTCGCTCTCCTCGACCGCCATCTCGCTGGCCACCATCAACGAACGCAACCTGATGTCGACTTCGGCCGGTTCGGCGGCATTCGCCATCCTGCTGTTCCAGGACATTGCTGCCATTCCCATGATTGCCTTGATCCCCTTCCTCGGCGAAGCCGACACCGGCGACGGCCAGGGCTGGATGGGCGCCCTGAGGGTGATTGCGGTGGTGGCAGCATTGATCATCGGCGGCCGCTTCCTGGTGCGGCCGCTGTTTCGCATTGTCGCCAAGACCAATGTGCGCGAGATCTTCACCTCCTTTGCCTTGCTGCTGGTGATTGCGATTGCCATGCTGATGCAGTCGGTAGGCCTGTCGGCGGCGCTGGGCGCTTTCCTGGCCGGCGTGCTGTTGGCCGACTCGGAATACCGTCATGCGCTGGAGTCCGATCTGGAACCGTTCAAGGGTTTGCTGATGGGCCTGTTCTTTACTGCGGTGGGCATGTCGGTCGACTTCGGCGTGTTTTTTGCCCAGCCGCTGCTGGTGCTGGGACTGGCTGCCGGTTTTCTGGCCATCAAGGCGACCGTGCTGTATTTCCTCGGGCGCCGCTTCGGCATTGCCAAGGGCGAGCAGGTATTGTTTACCGCCCTGCTGGCCCAGGGTGGCGAGTTTTCCTTTGTCGTGTTTGGCGCCGCCGCCACCGCGCGGGTATTCAGCGCCGAGACTTCGTCGATCCTGGTGGTCGTGGTCGCGCTGTCGATGGTCATGACGCCGCTCCTTCTGCTGCTGCGCGACCGGGTGATCCTGCCGCGCTTTCGCGCCCACAACAAGCGCCCCGACGACATTGTGGAGAGCAAGGAAGACCATGTCATCATCGCCGGTTTCGGCCGCTTCGGCCAGATCGTCGGACGCCTGCTGCGCCTCAACAGGGTACAGCTGACGGTGCTCGACCATGACCCCGACCAGATCGACCTGCTGCGCAAGTTCGGCTTCAAGGTCTTCTATGGCGACGCCAGCCGCATCGAACTCATGCATGCAGCAGGGGCAGCCAAGGCACGCGCACTGGTGGTGGCCATCGACGGTGTCGAAGACAGCCTGAAACTGGTGGAAGCGGTGCGGCGCGATTTTCCCGACCTGCCGATTCTGGCGCGTGCGCGCAATGTCAGCCATTACTATGACTTGATGGACCGGGGCGTGACCATCATCGAACGCGAGACCTTCGACTCGGCGCTGCAAATGGGGCGCAAGGCGCTCGAACAGCTGGGTTTCGACGCCGAGCGCGCCAGGCAGGCGGCAATGAAATTCCGCACCCACAATATCGAAACGCTGCAAGCGGTCTATCCATATTACAAGGACAAGGAACAAATGGTGTCCATGACCACGCAGGCCCGTGAAGAGCTGGAAGAAATGTTCGAACGCGATACGGCAGCGCGCCTGGACCAGAAGCCCGTTGCCTTGGAATGATGGTGCGGCGCACACCCGGCGTACATCCGGCGCACTGGTTGCCGATGGAACCGAGGACAGCCATCGGACCACCAATGGGCAGTGTCAAGCCAATCAGAAAGTGCGCCATGTTTCCGTCCAGATCAGCGTCGTTCAACCACGTCCCGCAGCCCACGGCACCCGGCACGAATCAACCTTCAGCTGAGGTTTCGGCTGCGCCAGCGGCCGTGCAACCTGGAACCGCTCTGCCTGCCAGTGCGCCGGTACTGCGCACAAGTACATTCCAGGCCAAGCTCGTAAGCCAGGCGAAAGCGCTGCCCGGCGCAGGAAATCTTCCAGGCGGCGAAAGACAGGTCGCGCGGGAAAGTCCTTCTGCCGCCCATGCGGCCCAGGCGCAGGAGTCAGCGCCGCCCCTGCCCGGAATCAATGAAGCCACCGAGACGCTGACCCGCTGGCTGTACAAGTTTCCTTTGATGAAAGCCACCAGGCTGCAGGCAGCCCTGGTCGGTACCGATCCGGAGTTGGTGGCAAGCCTGATCGCCAGCGGCGCAGACATCAATGCCAAGGATCCGGCCTTCGGTTTCAGTGCATTGCATTTTGCCGTCGGCGAGACTGCGGAACCAAACACTGCCAGGATCCTCCAGTCAGCCCGGCTTCTGCTTGAAGCCGGTGCAGAGGTGTCGGCCGTCGCCAAGGATGGGCGCCAGCCTTTGCACGAACATATCGGCAATGGCTTCGACCGGGTTTCCACGAAAGTCATCGATTTATTGCTCGAGCATGGTGCCGACATCAACGCCCGCGACACCCAGGGCAATGCCGCAATCCACTTTGCAGCAGTTGAAAAGCGCAATCCTGGTGAGTTGATCGAATTCCTGGCTCAGCGTGGCGCCGATATCAATGCCGTTGACAACCAAGGGCGCACGGCATTGCACCTTGTAGCCCAGCAATACACCGGCTTTGAATATCCAGCTGAAGCACTGCTCAATGCCGGTGCTGACGACGGTATCAAGGACCGTGAAGGAAAAACGCCTGTGGACATTGCCAAGTCCACTCATGGCAACTGGAGAATGGCGAAACTGTTCGACCGGCGCCTGAACCCGGAACTTGCTGCGGCCAGGGAAGCCGCTGAACGCGACCAATTGGGTGAAATTCTGATGGCCGCCTATGATGCCGAGCGCGGCCTGAATCGCTGACCGGTTCGCTCGGGCAGGCTGGCGGGCAACAAGAAGCCATATTCGAAAGCTTGACGTGGGTGGTGATAGTTGGGCTGGAAAGCTTGACCTGAAACCCCGGCCAGAAAGGTCGAACAAGAACACCGAAGCAAACGCCTGCCCCGAATGCTTGCCCCGTTGTCCAGTTCGATTACCGGACAACGGGGCATGCGCTTATGCCGCCTTCGACATTGCACGCTTGCGGCGGGCGGCGGCGATGCCTGCCACGCCCAGACCGATCAGGGCCAGCGATGCCGGCTCAGGCACGTCGGAAAGCGGCGCCGATGGCGTGGCACTGAAGGTACCTGCCTGCAGGAATACGCCAGAGTCGAAAATCGCATCGCCGACGTCGGCAATTCGAAGTTCGAAATGGTTGACGCCTGTCAGCCCGGTGGCCTGGGCGGTCAGAACCGTTGTCAAACCGTCGTACTGGGTGTCGAGGCTGCCGTCGGAATTCGAGCGGTAGTATTGCGCATTCTTGTCGCTGTTGATGTTGTTGATGGCCACAACGGTCGTCATATCCGGCAACAGGGCAATATTGACACCGTTGAGCAGGAGCTCGAAGCTGTCATTGAACCTGGTGCCCACAAACTCCGGATATTCTTCCGATGCAAATACATAGTTGAAAAAAAGGTTGCCACTCGCGCTTTCAAAGTCAAAGGCCAACGAAGTGGTTTGTCCCGTACCGTAGCAATTCGCGACAGTGTTCGGACCCACAGCGCAATCGACCGTGCCTGTGGTGAGCAAAAGGCCCGAATCAAACCCGATTGCCGAAGCGGCGCCGGTAAAGGTGCCGGCAGCCGTGCTGCTTGCAGTACTCAGGGTGGCATTCGTGATGCTGACGCCGTTGCCGCCGAAGAGGTTGGCGAGTGCTGCGGCATTGCTGTTGGCCGAGACAGTCATGGCCTGTGCCGGAACGGCAACCAGGGAAACGAGCATGACCACGAGGGCGGCGACGGTTTTATGATTTTTCTTCATTTTTTTCCATTGTAGTGTTATTGCCGAAAAAGAATTTGGCTGGCACTTTTAGCAATAACTATGCCATCGAGAAATTTTGAGAAATATCAAATGCTTAACGAATGGCACATCAGTGCGCTCGTGGTTCCTGTAAAGAAAACCGACATTTTTTGCCACACAATGCAAGAAGAATGAGGGTGCAGTTCCGTGAATCGCTGTGCAGCGTGGCGGTGTAGCCGGTGGCCTGATTACACCAATCGGGCTATCAGGAACACCACGGTTGACAACAGCACAGTGGAGGCAAATGGCAGAAAGATGGTCTTGCCAAAAATGGTGAATCGCAGGTCGCCCGGCAAGCGCCCTACCCCGAGTTTTTCCAGCCACGGCAAGGCGGCTGAAAAACAGATCATGGCAACAAAAATCACCAGGAACCAGCGCAGCATGTCAGAGCCGGTGGCAACGGTCGTTGCGGTCGAAACGCTCGGGCAGGATCACATGCGTGCCGACCATCATTACCTTGAACAGCTCGCCCATCTCGGCCGGCGACGTCAGTTTTTGCACTGCATTGGCCTGTGGCAGGTAGCGGCGCTGGTCATCGGGTGAAATGCGCAGCAGCTTTTCGCCCAGCCCGGCATCGAGCAAAAATGCTGCCTGGCTGGTGTAGCCCAGCAGATCGAGCCCGCCTTCGATGGCCGCGCGCGCCATGGCCGTGAAATCGACATGGGCGGTAATGTCCTGCAAACCGGGAACATAAAACGGGTCGTCATGGGCATGATGGCGGTAGTGGCACATCAGCGTGCCGGTTTCGCGCTGCGGCAGATAATATTCATGCGCCGGGAAGCCATAATCGAGCAGGATGGCGGCGGCGCCATGGCCGCTTTCCGCATGGCCGGCACGCAGCATGGCGGCCAGCGACTGCATGTAGCCGATCGAGATCGGATGGACTTCAGTGACATACCCTTCAGGCAGGCGCTCGGCATGGGGTATCTGCGCCAGGAGTGCCGCTTCGCACGGCAGGTCGCGATAGGCAAAGCCGTTCGGCCCCAGCCCGACACCACGCTCGCGCCAGCCCTGTGCTGTCTTGACCACCAGATTCACCGGCATGGCATCGAGTACTTCATTGCCCACCACCACGCCGGAAAACGCCGGTGGAAACTGGTCCAGCCAGCTCACCTGCGGAAACTCGCGCAGCATGTGCTGCTGGCGCGCGCGCAGTTCGCCCGAGACTTCGACAATCGCGTAGCGGTGCACTGCCACGCCCTGCAACTTCAGTTCGGTGAGGATGTCGAACGCCAGCTTGCCGGTGCCGGCACCGAACTCCATGATCTGCGGTGACGACAGCGCCATGAGCTCCTGTACCAGGCCCGCCAGTGTGGCGCCGAAAAGCGCAGTCATCTCCGGTGCGGTTGTAAAATCACCATCGCGGCCAAGCTTGGCTGCACCGCCAGTGTAGTAACCGAGTTCAGGCGCGTACAGCG
>JBPBPY010000067.1:0-6442 GCA_050954505.1 Janthinobacterium lividum | reverse complement strand
ATTTATACTTCCTGAACGTACTATCCTTAGGCCCACGTGCCGCATCATTATTAAGATTCGACAGCACCTTCTTCGTTTTTATAAGCTCGTTATGTCTTGTCTGAAGCCAATTCGAGTAATTCCTCTGGTGTTTTAATAAGCCTTGAAAATACTGAAGAACCGTTTGATTTGAGGATGAGGCAAGGTGGCGAATCTCTGTGTTCAGGGAACTTGCTATGACCGTTCGTGATTCAAACGGCGTAATGTTTTTGGCACCAGCTGTACGAGTCATTAAATTTCCACATAAAAATGTTGTTTGCAATGGCTCTCAGACATATCCAACAGTCTGCTTTTGGCCGGAATTCGCCTGTCGGAATCATATAGCTAGTCACAGCTATTTGAAAACGTCGCACTTATTTCAAATAGTCATTACTGTCCCAAACAAACAAAAGGCGCTCTAAGCGCCTTTTTCTATGCCCCAAGCATCTTGGTTACTAATGCCCCCCCAATCGCACCGCCAAGGACCGCTAAAGCCGTCTGTATGGCTATAAAACGCCATGCCTTACGTTCTAACGCTTCGTTGACGGCCACTAACTGTGTCAACCCGCCATGCATTTGTGTACCAATCATGTTCGCGGCATTGCGCCCCGCATCCATGAGTTTTTCTTCTCGGTCTTGAAACATTGTTTTAAAACGTATCTCGGTGGAAATGTAAGCTCTGCCGGCACCTTCTTTTGTCGATTGTTCTATTCTTTTCGCAAGGCTTTCATCGACGGCCGAGATTTTTTCAATCAAGGCATCAATATCTTTCAAAGCTTCATGGAGCAACGCTTCACGGACGGACGTTATGTCTTTGTTCATGGCAACCTTTTACTGGCAAAGTGCCTCAAAGACTTTATCCAAATTCGCCTTGGCCGACTTTGCAAGGCGCTGGGCCGTTAGCATCTTATTGGCTTCGGTTTTTGCTTGGTCGTCTTTTGCTTCACGGCGCAGGGCCGTGTAATCCGTTAAGTCAGCAACCATTTCCGACACGTTTTTTTGAAGTGCGCGCAGTCGGTCATAAACCGGGTTATCAAAAACAATTGCATCTGGACGGATCGTAAATTTTTTGTAATCGAACTGACGACCAAAGACAGCGCCGAAGATACTCGGCACATCGTCAACATCATCAGTATCCACTTTATTAAAGACGACCCGAATTTTATCTTCCGTTATGCCTATGTCAGCAAGTGTATCGACAGTTTTTAGCGTGTCGAGCTGCTGTTTTTTATCTGGGGTAACTGGCAGGATAAACAGGTCGAAATCTTCATGAGACCCTGCCATTTTATTCATGAACTTAACGAGGTCTTCAATATTCGACGCGCCAATATCAACGATGACAGATTCGTGTTCAGCCATTACCCGGATTAGATCTTCGAACTGCCTACCTTTGAACCGTTGATTATCCGAATCATCGAAAGCGCCCGCATTTGAAGTTTCTACCTCCACTAGTTTTGCACCAGGCATACGGGGCATCAACAAGTGATTAGCAATCACTGATTTACCAACATTCCCCGAAAAATTAATAACACCAATTTTTTTAAATTTTGTAACCATAATTATTTTGTCTTTCCAGTATTTTTCAAATGTTCCTTGTATCGTCTTTCGCTTTCCTCAACTTCTTTCTCAAAAGTTAAGGGGTCTTGATTCATTACTTTATGCAAATCTTGAACTGACAAAGGTTCCCGTTTTTGAGGCGGGGCGGTTTCGGGAAGATTCTTTTCCGCAATATTTTTTTCTATTTTTGTTTTCCTTGGCAAAGTGTTTGATGAGACTTCACCAGAAGATTTTTTCTGTTTCCTATATTGATGTACGTAATACCGAAACGTTGAAATATTCAAATCGATTCCGTGCTTGCTTAGTACCTCAAGCATGTCTTGTGCGCTGACACCCTCAGACATTTTTTGATCGATTAGAGGCATGTATTTTCTTATTTTTCCGACAATTGTTTTTGGCTCTATTCTTGCCAAATCCTGTCCAAGGTCATCATCCATTAAACTTTCACCAATAAGCAAATTTTTCACTATAAAACTATATTAGTTTCTACATCATTTAGCAACTTATCTTAATTATTTTCAAATTTTTAATAATATATTTTAATTTTATTCAAATTATTTAAAATTTTCTATGTATATTTCACTTTCTTTTTAGTGTTATTTCCCAACGGACTTCGTCCTAGTCGATTTAACGCTCTAAAACCTTGAGATTTTGCTCCTTAACCCGAGCAAAATCTCAATACATGAAACGCACCCCCAAGGGGGGGGGTGCAGACCACAATGAAAGAAGAGAAATCCTTGTCTTATTACGTGCGTTTAATGCATTACAATATCGGCTTTACGCAAGCTTTTATGACCAATTTTAGTAATTTTTTTGTAAACGTTATAAAGGGTCAATATGTCAGGTAATGTTCCCGTATCAATTCGGTTCAGTTACGTCGATAGAGAGAGGCTTGAACACGCCGCTGCACTCGCGGGTTTTAGCAAGCTCGGCCCCTACATTCGCAGCCAAGTTTTGGACAAACTTACCCCCACCAAGGGCAGTAACGATAACGTGGATACGTGGGCAGACCGGCATGAACTCATGGGTCGATTGAACGCCATAGAAGCTTCTCAGAAGGCCACCAACGCTATGTTGACGACGCTGGTATACCTTGCCCAGCGAAAAGCTACTAGCGGCGAAATCAACGATTTTCGGGTTGCAGTAGAACAAGCCCAGCTATCAACCAGCGCCGTCGAAAAGTTATCGCCCGAACTCGGCCAGCTTATTAAACAGCTCCAGGAGAACTAAAGAATGCAAAAACGTGAAGTCGAAAACGCCACATTATTTTTCGGAATCGGCTTGCCAGTCGCTGGCTGGCTATCAGGCATTTACGCTTCCAACGTGTCGCTTACCCCTTTTCCGAAGGCGTTAACGTCAGCACTTCACGCAACCACAAGTAACCCATTATTGCTAGGTGGACTTATTGCAGGCTTGGGACTGGCAGCAAGCGCTGGGTACTTTTTGAAGGAATACGGCGAGGACGGATACCAGGGCGCGCCGTATAGACGCTGGCTGCGCGGCTCCAAAATGGCGAACTGGCATACGGTCAAAAGCAAGGTTGAAGCCGTCAACCGGAAAGAAAACGCCCGCCGAAACAAAGAGGGCAAAACCCCATTGCAGCCCATTATGATTGGCAATTTGCCAATGCCGATTCACCTCGAAAACCGTAATACGATGATCTGCGCATCGGTCGGTTCGGGTAAATCCGTTTCCATGGAAAGCATGATTGCGTCAGCAATCAAGCGCCGCGACAAAATGGCAGTCATCGATCCAAACGGCACGTTCTATTCCAAATTTACTTTCCCTGGCGACATACTTTTAAATCCGTTCGATCTCCGCTCAACAGGGTGGACGTTATTTAACGAAATCAAAGGCGTCCACGATTACGACCGCATGGCAAAAAGCATTATTCCGCCGCAGGTCGATCAAGACCAAGAACAATGGTGTGCCTACAGCCGCGATGTGTTGGCCGACACGATGCGCAAATTGGTGGAGACCGGCAACCCTGACCAGGATATGCTCGTCAACCTTTTGGTTCGGGAAGACGGCGACGTTATCAAGGCGTTTTTGACAGGCACTGATTCTCAAGGCTATTTCCGCGAAAACGCAGAGAAAGCCGTGGCAAGCATCCAGTTCATGCTTAACAAGTATGTCCGGCCCCTGCGTTTCATGACTAGAGGCGAATTCTCCATCCTGGAATGGGTACGTAACCCCAAGGCCGGAAACCTCTTCATTACCTGGCGTGAAGATATGCGCTCGGCACAGCGCCCATTAGTTGCCGCATGGATAGATACGATTTGCGCGACGATCTTGAGCTATGAACCAACCTCGGCCACGGTAGATACCCGGCTATGGCTGTTCCTCGACGAGCTGGAATCGCTTGGCAAGCTAGAATCGTTTGTGCCAGCGGCCACGAAAGGGCGTAAGCACGGTTTGCGGATCGTGGGAAGTATCCAGGATTGGTCCCAACTGGACGAGACCTACGGTAAAGACGCGGCTAAGACGTTGCTTGCCTGCTTTCGTAACTACGTCATTTTCGGGGCATCCAATGCGCTTAATGCCGACAAGGCCAGCGAAGTATTAGGGAAACAGCATGTCGAGCGCGTGCAGCTCACAACAACTTCCCACGGGGCAAGCAGGAATATCGTTGCCAGTCCACCGGAGCCGGTCGTACTGGATTCTGAAATATCCAATCTAAAAGATCTTACCGGCTATGTGATGTTTGCCGAAGATTTTCCCATTGCAAAAATTACCTTGCCTTACGTCAGCTACCCGCGCCGCGCCGAGGGCATCAGCTTGAAGGATTGACTATGTTGAATATGACGCCGATCCGAGGCAACAACCAATACGCCGCCGCGCATTACTTTTCATCGGCAGATGATTATTACGTCAAGGAAAATCCGGGCGGCTGGCAGGGCAAAGGCGCGGAGGCGTTAGGGTTGACAGGTGCGGTCGAGCAAGCGCAGCTATCGAAGCTGTTCAATGGGGAGCTGCCTAACGGACAGCGCATCCAAACGACATTTGACCCGGCCGACAAACAAAAGCGCATGGCGTTAGACCTGACGTTTTCCGCGCCCAAATCGGTTTCCATGCAGGCATTGGTAGCAGGAGACCGGGCTGTAACGGCAGCGCATGATAAGGCCGTCCAACGGGCCGTTGAGCAAATCGAAACCCTTGCACAAACCCGCAAAAAAGTCAGTGGGATAAGCACCCGCGAGCGTACCGGCAAGCTGGTGGTGGGGACATTTCGCCATGAAATGAGCCGTGCCAAAGACCCGCAGCTGCATACGCATGCCGTGATTTTGAACATGACCCAGCGCGCAGACGGCGAATGGCGGGCCTTGGCCAACGAGGATATGTTTCGTGCCTATAACACCATCGACGCTATTTATAAAACCGAGCTTGCTAAAGAATTGCAAGCGGCTGGCTATCAAATCCGCGTGGTGGACGATAAGGGAAATTTCGAGCTGGGCCACATTACCCGCGAGCAGATCGAGGCTTTTTCCGAACGTAGCCGCGTTATTGAGGAAGCCTTAGCGAATGACGGAAAAACGCGGGCATCGGCCACCACTCTGGAAAAACAGGTTATCTCACTGGCGACCAGGCCGCGCAAGGATGAACGAGACCGGGAGATTGTTAAACAATATTGGGTGGAAAAGAGCCAAGAATTAAAGATCGACTTTGGCATGCGCGCTACCGTCAACGGGCCTAGCTATGAACCGAAGGACAGCGAGCGGGCAGATGCATCCGGTCCAGGAACGGATAAGGCTGACAACCATACGCTACTGCCAGCACTCACACCGGCTCAGGCAGTCATGCAGTTTGCAATCAATCATTTGACTGAACGCGATGCCGTTGTGACAGAGAGCGCTTTATTGACTGCCGCCACACGGCGTGCCGTAGGGCTGGCCGGGATGAAGGAAATCAAAGCAGAAGTGCAAAGGTTGATTCAGCAAGGTACGCTAATTGAGTCCGTGCCAAGTTACCGCATAGCCGAACATAGTGCCGGACAAGCTCTGTCAATTGAGGGCTGGAAAGCCGAATTAAAAGGAATTCGAAACTGGACGAATGCCCAGGCAACAGCTTACATTGGGGAAGCGGTAAAACGCGGTTCTCTGGTCCCGGTAGAGAAGCGTTACACCACGCAGAAGGCATTAAAGCGTGAAAAAACGATCTTAGCTATCGAGCGCACGGGCCGCAACGCCGTGCCGCCCATCATGGCCTCGGTGGACGTGCAAAAGGCATTGGCAAATTCAACCTTGAATGACGGCCAACGCGCAGCAGTGGAAACAATGGTGAGTACCACCAACCGTTTTGTAGGCATCCAGGGCGACGCCGGCACCGGCAAAACCTATGCCGTCAATCAGGCCGTGGCCCTCATCAAGCAAGCTAATGAGCTGGCCGGAGAAGGTGGCGGCTATCGCACTATCGCTCTGGCCCCCTATGGAAACCAGGTCAAGGCACTAAAAAATGAAGGGCTGGAAGCGCACACATTGGCGAGCTTCCTTGGCACGAAAGAACGGCCAATCGATAACAAGACCGTCATTGTTTTGGATGAATCGGGCGTGGTGGCATCCCGCCAAATGGAACAACTTATGCGCCTGGTCGAGAAAACGGGTGCGCGCATGGTTCTCCTGGGAGATACCAAGCAGACCGAAGCAATCGAGGCAGGCAAACCCTTTGCGCAGTTGCAAATCGACGGCATGCAGACAGCGCGCATCAATGAGATTCAACGACAAAAGAATCCCGAGCTGAAAACCGCCGTCGAGCATGCCGCCGAGGGCCGCGTAGGAATGTCGCTCAAGCATATTAAGCACATCGAGGAAATACCGGACGCAACAGACCGGCATCGTGCCATCGTCAATGATTATGTGAAACTCAGCGA
>JBPBPY010000066.1:0-6462 GCA_050954505.1 Janthinobacterium lividum | reverse complement strand
CGCTACATCATCGGTTTTCGCAACCATGATGAATTCCATGAACAATGTGTCGAGCGCATTTTCATCGACATCCTGCGCCGCTGCAAACCGCAAAAACTGGCCGTGTATGCGCGCTACACCCGGCGTGGCGGCCTGGACATCAACCCGTGGCGCAGTAATTTCAGCACCGGAAAGATGCCCTCGAACCTGCGTAATGCACGACAGTAGCACGACAATAGCACGACAATAATTCCTTGATTCAATATCCTGGCAGCAAGAAACGGTTTCAATAATTCTTGCAAACAAGATAAGAAAGTCGACACGGAAAACTTGTCGAATCATCTATATCGTTTTATCACCACAAGTTTCATTTCTATATGGCTAGCTCTTGTAATAACTTGCTAATTGTCATTGCCGAAGCCCCCTCACGGGTATAAAGTGGTTCATAATGCCGGTCGAAACAGCGCGCAGGTTCGATAATTTTTACTACTGGTTTCCCGGGATGATTTTCAGCGCGACTGTTTTTCAAACCAACTATAATGCGTAGCGAAAGTTATTATTGTGCATTGCGTCATGACCCATTTCAGCCAAATCCTGCCATTTAAAAACGTTTTGCTTGATCTCGATGTATCGAGCAAAAAACGTGCATTCGAACAAGCCGGACTGCTGTTCGAAAACAACTTCGGCATTGCGCGCTCAACGGTTTCCGATAACCTGTTTGCCCGCGAGCGCCTGGGTTCGACCGGTCTTGGCCATCATGTCGCCGTACCGCACGGACGCATCAAGGGTTTGAAGGCGCCGATTGCCGCATTTGTGCGGCTGGCCGAACCGATTCCATTCGAGTCGCCCGATGGCGCGCCGGTCAGCCTGCTGGTATTCCTGCTGATTCCTGATCATGTGACCCAGCAACACCTGGAAATCCTTTCCGAAGTTGCTGAAATGTTTTCCGATGATGCCTTCCGCACCGCGCTGGCCAGCGACCCCGATGCCGAGTCGGTGCATGCCCGCATCGTTGGCTGGCAGCCGAGCCTGCAACACGTTGCGTAATGCACAGTGGCCGCCGGCCCGGCTGCCTGCTTGAAGCCTCTTTTCAACCGTTCATCCCTTCAAGCCTGATACCGAGTCCATCATGCCGCTCTCCACGCCGCTTTCGATCCAACAGCTGTATGACGACAATCGCGAAGCCCTGCAACTGGGCTGGTTCGCCGGTTTTCCGGGCGGCGAACGCCTGATTTCCGGCGACGCTTCCTCGGCTGCCGACCAGGTCGGCCACCTGAACCTGATCCACCCCGGCCGCATCCAGGTCTTTGGCCACCAGGAAATAGAATATTACCGCCGCCTGTCGCCCTCTTCGCGCCAGCACCAGACCGAAGAATTTGTGGTCGCTTCGCCGCCCGCGTTCATTATTGCCCAAGGGCTGGAAACGCCGGCTTATCTGCTGGCAATCTGCGATGAAAAGAACATCCCGCTGTTTTCCACCCCGCTGCCGGCGGCGCAGGTCATCGATTACCTGCGTGTCTATCTGTCCAAGAAGCTGGCGCAACGCATCACCATGCATGGCGTGTTCATGGACGTGCTGGGTGTGGGCGTGCTGATCACTGGCGAGTCGGGACTGGGCAAAAGCGAACTCGGGCTGGAACTGATTTCCCGCAACCATGGCCTGGTGGCAGACGATGCCGTCGAATTTGCCCGCATTGCACCGCACATGGTCGAAGGCCGCTGCCCTACGCTGCTGCAGAACCTGCTCGAAGTGCGTGGCCTCGGCCTGCTCGATATCCGCACCATTTTTGGCGAGACAGCAGTGCGGCGCAAGATGCGTTTGAAATTGATCGTCCATCTGGTGCGCCGCAGTACGCTGGAAGAAAATTACGAACGGCTGCCGTTGCATTCGCAAACCGAAGATGTACTAGGACTGCCAATTCGTAAAGTGGTCATTCCAGTTGAAGCAGGACGAAATCTTGCAGTGTTGCTGGAGGCGGCAGTACGCAACACCATCCTGCAGCTGCGTGGCATCGACACGCTGAAGGATTTCATGGAACGCCAGCAAAACGCCATGGGCAACGACTGATCACATTTTTGTGCGCATGGGTTATCATCGACCCATGCGAATCATCCTCATCACCGGTATCTCCGGTTCCGGCAAATCCATCGGTTTGAATGCGCTTGAAGACGCTGGCTATTTTTGCGTCGACAACCTGCCGCCCCGTCTGCTGCGCGACCTGGTCGCCACCCGGGTCGAGGAAGGCGCCACCACCCTGGGCGTATCGGTCGATGCGCGCAGTGCCCTGTCGCTGGCGGAACTGCCGACCGACATCCAGTGGCTCAAGGCCCAGGGCCATGATGTGAAGGTGGTGTTCCTGACCGCCAAGACGGAAACCCTGATCACCCGTTTTTCCGAAACCCGGCGCAGCCATCCACTCTCGCACCGCGTCAGTCCCGGCGCCAATCCGGCCGACCGTCCGACGCTGGGCGAATGCATTCGCATGGAACGCGAAATGCTGTCCGCGATCGAAGGCCTGGGGCATGTGATCGACACCTCGGGACTGCCGGCCAACAAACTGCGGGGCTGGATACGGGAACTGGTGGAAAGCGAAAGCACGCCGCTGACCTTGCTGTTCGAATCGTTTGCCTTCAAGTTTGGCGTGCCGCTCGATGCCGACCTGGTGTTCGACGTGCGCATGCTGCCCAATCCATTCTATGACGTGGCCTTGCGCGCCCTGACCGGACGCGACCAGCCGGTGATCGCCTTTCTCGACGCCGTGCCGGAGGTTGCTGAAATGATGGCCGACATCGACACGTTTGTGCGCAAGTGGCTGCCTTCATTCAAGAAGGATAACCGCAGCTACCTCACCGTTGCGATCGGCTGCACCGGGGGCCAGCACCGCTCGGTTTATTTTGTCGAACATCTGGCAGAAAATTTCCGTGGCCAGGCCCGCGTGGTGGCGCGCCACCGCGAGTTACCCTTGTAATGCCCGCGGGTGATTGACCATGCTCACTGAAACACGCTGGCTGCCGCTATTTCCGCTCAACACCGTGTTGTTCCCCGATGGCGTCTTGCCGTTGAAGGTGTTCGAGCCGCGTTTCATCGACATGGTGCGCGACTGCATGAAGGAAGAACATCCGTTCGGCATCATTCGCATCAACAGTGGCAATGAAGTCGGTGGCCTGCCGCAAATCGATCATGTCGGCTGTGTTGCCAACATCGCCAACTGGGACATGCAGGAATTGGGTGTGCTGCTGATCCAGGTCATTGGCGGCGCGCGCTTTCGCATTCTGGAAACACGCGAGCTTGCCGGCCCGCGCCTGGAAGCCCGCGTGGCAATCATCGATCCCGATGCGCCGCAGCCGGCAACGCCCATGCTGCTGGCCTGTGCCAGGGCACTGAAGTCCGTCATCGATGACATCAACGCGCGGCAGTACCATGAACAGGACAAGGATTTCGTCAACCCTTTTCCTGCCACCACCCATTTCGACGACAGCGCATGGGTGGCCAACCGCTGGTGTGAAATCCTGCCGATTCCTTCGTCAGCGCGGCAAAAACTGCTTGAACTCGACAATGCCGCCAGCAGGCTGGCGATCATCCATCAATATCTGCAACAGCACAAGATACTCTGAGACGCCGGAGGGCACCTGCGCCTGTGCACAGCGTGCAGGATTCAGGAACCGAGGCTGGCGGCGTTGAACAGGTCGGGACTTGCCAGCAGCGCCAGCAACAGCTTCTTGACGGGTGCCGGCAGAGGCGCCTGAGCCAGTTTATCGTGGTCGAACCAGACATGATCGAGTTCACCGGCAAGCGTTGCGCGTTCCAGCAGACTGACCTGGAACGGCAGCACATGCAGCTTGAAATGCGTGAAGCCATGGGAAAACGGCTGCAGCGCAGTACTGCGTTCGAAGCGGCCAAATGGCGCAAGCTGCGCACGCATGCGCGATTCGAAGAGCGTGCCGTGCGCGGCAACGAACTCTTCATCCGTGACCTCGAATTCCGGCAATGACAGCAGGCCGCCCCAGATGCCCACACCGGGCCGCTGCTGCAGCAGGACCTGGCCGGCATCCACCACCACCAGCATGCCGGCATGTTTTTCCGGCACGGTCTTTTTCGGCTTGCGTACCGGCAGCTCCGCCGTACGCCCTGTGTTGCAAGCCACGCAGGACGACTGCAGCGGGCAACGGCCACAGGCCGGCCTGCTGCGTGTACAGATCGTCGCGCCAAGGTCCATCAAGCCTTGCGTATACCGCTGCATGCGTCGTTCGATGCCTTCGTCCTGGCCACTGCCGGCGACCGGCAGCAGCGCTTCGGCCCGTCTCCAGAGCGCCTCTTCGATCTTGCGAATGCCGGGAAAGCCATCGATGCCGAACATGCGGCAAAATACCCGTTTTACATTGCCATCGAGGATGGCAGCGCGCGTGCCATAGGCAAAGGCCGAAATTGCTGCCGCAGTGGAGCGCCCAATGCCGGGCAAGTCGGCCAGCAGGACTGGATCGGCAGGAAAGCGGCCATCGAATTCTGCACAGATGCGCTGGGCGCAGCGATGCAGGTTGCGCGCCCGAGAATAGTAGCCCAGCCCGCTCCAGTGGGCCATGACATCCTGCGCATCGGCAGCGGCCAGCGCTTGAACAGTGGGAAAGCGCTCGAGAAAACGGCCATAGTAGGGAATTACTGCGCTGACCTGGGTCTGCTGGAGCATGATCTCCGACAGCCAGATGCGGTACGCATCGGTGGTGTTTTGCCAGGGCAGCGTTTGCCGGCCATGCTGTTGTTGCCAGTCGATGACGGCAAGCGAAAACGAGGGTTCGGAGAAAGTGGGGTCGATATCTTGCATGCCGCATTTTACCGCGCCGGCGCGCCGCGCCCAGGCTCGCGCCCGTCTTTCGGCAAGCGGCCGCAAGCCGCCGCAACGCGCTGCAACCCGCCGCAATGAAGACCGGGCATGTGCGCCCTTGAATGCCGTTCGCGCATCACGATTGCCGAAAGCAGCCCTGATCGAAGGCGCCGCCACGCCGCGCCTGCAGCGGCGCGATCACGCCCCGCTGCAGCAGCAGCAGCAGATTCATTTTTGGCAGTTGATGCAATAAAACGTCGAACGCTGACCCTGCTTGATTTGCCGAACCGCAGCACCGCATACGCGGCAGGGCAATCCGGCCCGATCATAGACAAAATAATGTTGCTGGAAATAACCGGTATTGCCATCGGCGCCAATGAAGTCGCGCAGTGAGCTGCCGCCCTTGTCGATGGCTGCCGCCAGGATGCGCCGGATTGCCGTTGCCAGTTTTTCATAACGGGCCAGGCTGATGCGGCCGGCCTGGATGCGCGGGTTGATGCCGGCCTCGAACAGGCTTTCCGATGCGTAAATGTTGCCGACGCCAACCACGATATCGCCTGCCAGCAGCGCCTGCTTGACCGGTGCACGTTTGCCGCGCGTGGCGGCAAACAGCGTGGCACCGGAAAAACCCGGCTCCAGCGGCTCCACCCCCAGTCCACGCAACAGCAGGTGCTGGTCGACCGCCCCATCGGCAGCTGCATGCCAGAGCACGGCGCCAAAGCGGCGCGGATCGGTCAGGCGCATCAAGGTTTGCGCCAGCACCAGGTCGAAATGATCATGCTTTTGCGCGGGCGTTGCCAGCGGCAGGATGCGCAGATGGCCCGACATGCCAAGATGGATGATCAGTGTGCCGTGGTCGAATTCAACCAGAAGGTATTTGCCGCGCCGGCCGGTGCGGCGAACGACATGGCCCGCAACCAGGTCGTGCAGCTGGACAGGAAATGGCCAGCGCAAGCCTTCGCGGCGCAGCGCCACGCTGCTGACCAGCTGGCCTTCGATGAAGGGCGCAACGCCCCGGCGGGTCACTTCGACTTCAGGTAATTCAGGCATTGGCGCAAATAGGCAAAGGATTGTTGAAACAGGTGCGCTGCAGGGGAGTGCTGCCGGCGTCACAGCCTGCAGTGGCGCCGCCCGGACAACGGCTCGCGACGCAAGAGCCAGGCTGCATGACCGAGTGAAAAAGGCTGCAGGAAAAGCCGCATCCGGGCTTGGGCGCAGGGCCGCATGCCGGCTGGCCGAGGGCTTGCCTGAATGCTTGCGCAGACTGCAGCGCTTGGGCGTAAAATCAGGACTACCTTCTCCTCGCCAGGAATATCCCTTGAAAAACGCTCTCGCCATTGTAACTCTGTCCGCGTTGCTGTCCGCCTGCGCTTCGGGATCGCGTGCCCCTGCCGCTTCGGGTGCTGAGCCTGCAGAACCAGTCGTGGCCACCAGTGCGCCGGCTTCGGAAGAAACTCTGGTACCGCGCAAGATGCAGATGCGCACGCGCATCAATCCGGCCAATGCGCCGACCATGGCACCGGCGGAGCCTTTGCCAGCGACCGACCTGTCGGAAGATGTGCTGTTTCGCTACCTCAGTGCCGAAATTGCGGAGCAGCGTGGCAACTGGCAGGCAGCATACATCAACATGCTGGCCATTGCCCAGCAGACCCGCGATGCGCGC
>JBPBPY010000462.1:0-6481 GCA_050954505.1 Janthinobacterium lividum | reverse complement strand
AACCTATGCCGTGCAACGCATTCGCGGCGCCATGCTCGACGAATTGCGCAGCAGCGACTGGCTGCCGCGCGGCATGCGCCAGAACATGCGCAAGATCGAAGT
Source organism: Janthinobacterium lividum (assembly GCA_050954505.1). Taxonomy (GTDB): domain Bacteria; phylum Pseudomonadota; class Gammaproteobacteria; order Burkholderiales; family Burkholderiaceae_D; genus JAQGMO01. Next base: position 6,379 of record JBPBPY010000462.1, on the reverse strand, counting down.
GGCAATGCGGGCGCTGCAGCAAAAACTGGGCCGCTCGCCGACCGAAGCCGAACTGGCCAAGCACCTCAAGCTGTCCTTGACCGAATACCAGGAAATCCTGGCGGACGGCGGCGGCCATCAGCTGGTGTACTACGAGGATTTCAAGGGCGATGGCGAAGGCAGCGACAGCTTTCTCGATCGTTATTGCGCTGACGATTCAGGCGACCCGCTCAAGGCCCTGATGAACACGGGTTTCCGGCAGGCGGTGGTCGATGCCATCAATGCCTTGCCGGAGCGGGAAAAGATCCTCATGGGTCTGTATTACGAACAGGAGATGAATTTGAAGGAGATCGGTGCCGTGATGAGTGTTTCGGAATCCAGGGTCTGTCAGTTGCACAGCCAATCGATCGCGCGCATGCGTGCATTTTTGAGGGAAAAAGAATGGACTGGGGCAGCATAGTCGGCCTGGCGATCGCGCTCGCCGGCATCCTGATAGGACAAAAGCTCGAAGGTGGTTATCTCAGTTCGCTGTTCCAGCCTGCTGCATTGGTCATTGTTCTGGTGGGTACGGGCGGTGCCGTGCTGCTGCAGGCCGGCTGGCGTGATTTCAGGCTGGCCATGCGCATGGTATTGAGCGTGTTCAAGAAACCGGTCGACGACTACGACGCCATGCGCCGGGAAATCGCCCTGTGGAACAGTGCCGCACGGCGCGAAGGCTTGCTGAGCCTGGACCGCTACATCAATACTGCGCGCACGCCCTACATTGCCAAGGGTTTGCGGCTGGTGGTCGATGGCGCCCATCCGCTGGCGGTGCGCGACATCCTGGACAAGGAAATCAGTGCACTCGAAGCGCGCCAGCGCCTGGCAGTGAAAGTATGGGAATCGGCCGGCGGTTATGCGCCTACGGTGGGCATTCTCGGCGCCGTGCTGGGTCTGATCCATGTGATGGAAAACCTCGGCGACCCAACCCGGCTCGGCAGCGGCATTGCGGTGGCGTTTGTCGCCACGGTGTACGGCGTGGGCCTGGCCAACCTGGTGTTCCTGCCGATTGCCAACCGCATGAAAACCATGGTGGCGCGGGAAGTGCTCAAGCATGAAATGCTGGCCGATGTCCTGGTGAGCATTGCCAGCGGTGAAAACCATCGGCTCATCGACGACCGCATGGCGACCTATCCACGCTAGCAGGAACCGGCCTGGTGCTGCGCCCCGATGCACGCAGGGCGCACCCCAGGCTGACGTCCTGACGCGGTACATGGTTGCGCACGCCATGCAGCACGCAACATGAAACAACCCAACCGGACACGGCATCATGGCACGCAAAAAGATTCCCGAAGACTATGAACATGTGGACCGCTGGATGGTGTCGTATGCCGACTTCATCACCTTGCTGTTTGCCTTCTTTGTAGTGATGTATGCCGTCTCGACGGTGGACAATGCCAAGTTCCGCGTATTGTCGGACTCCATGGACGACGCCTTTCGGCGGCCAGTGACGCCAATGCGTTCGACCGCTTCGCCAGTGACCGCCGAGACCCCCGACGCCGAACCGGTGCTGCCACCCAATCCGAAGAAGGATGTCATGGAACGCAAGCGGCTGGCTGCCATCCGGGCCGAGCGCGACCAGTTGACCTCGGTGGCCGACAATCTGCAAAAAGTGCTTGGCAAGCTGGTTGACCAAGGCAAGGTCAAGGTCAGCCAGACCAGCCGTGGCGTGACCGTGGAAATCAATGCCAGCGTGCTGTTTGCACCCGGCGACGCCCGCCTGAGCACGGAATCGGCACAAGCACTCACTGCGGTGGCATCGGTATTGAAGGATGACGGCCATGCACTGCAGGTCGAAGGCCACACCGACAATGTACCGATCAGCAGCGCCCTGTTTCCATCGAACTGGGAATTGTCGGCAGTGCGCGCCTCCAGCGTGGTGCGCCTGTTCATCGACGACGGCATTGCCGCCTCGCGTCTGGTGGCCGTGGGTTATGGTTCCAACCTGCCGGTGGCCAGCAACGACACGCCCGAAGGCCGGCTGGCCAACCGGCGCGTGCAGCTGACCATTCTCTCGGGTGTGCCGGAAGTCAAGACCGATGTGCCTGTGGGCCGGGCCGACGTCCAGGCGCCGATGCCGCAGTTGCCGGCCCTTCCTGCTGTGCCTGCCGTGACCCCAATCGTCCCGGCGAGGTGATCGGCATGCCGACCTGTCGAGCTTGCGGCTTGCGCACCGGTCTTGCCTGTCGACTCAGCCAGTCGCGGACAACGGCTTGACTTTCTTTGCCATGGCCAGCGTCGAAGGCCGCGAAGACCGAGTCGCCGTTGCTGGCCGGTTTGGCCAGCATGGAATGGATCTGCGCGGATGTCAGACCGCAAGATGCCAAGTGCCCCAGCAACACCGCAGGCAGGCGCGGCAGTGAGCCGTTGCCGAGCAAGGCAATTTGCAATGGTGTAATCGACGTGCCTGATTCCGATGCAAACAACTGCATGAGTTCGGCTGGCGTCAGATGACTTTTTGCCCAGGTAAAAAACAGATCGGCTTTTTCCGCTGTCAGATTGCTTGCCAACAGATGCATCGGTCTGATGCCGCTGGCGTCGGGTTGATCAAGCAGCCTGACACATCCGCCATGCCCGATTCCCAGCGCGGCAAGCGCCTGTAAATAGTCCGCCATCGGCTGCAGGTCGTGGTTTTCGAAAACGATACTTGCCAGTGGCATTCGCCCATTCGGTCTGACCGTGCGGCTCAGGAAATTTTCTGCATCGGCCTCTGTCATTCCAGCATGCTGCATGAGCTCCACGCAGCGCCGGAACACTTGCGGGTTGTATCCCCCTTCAGCCACCGCGATCAAAGGACTTTTTTTCCCATCCTTGATCAGGTTCATCATGATTGCCCGGGTTCGTGACGGCTGCGGATCCTGCATGAGCCGATCCGCCAATTCCTGGAACAGCGTTGCGCCGGCAATTTCTGCCGAAGCGGCAAACGTATCGCGCATGATGGGGAAATCCACCGTGGGTGTGAAGTACTGGCGCGCCGGGGCATTCAGAATGCCGGCGGCATGGCCGACGGTGAAACCCGCATTGTTTGCACCCTGACGATATTTTGGAAAAAAATCCGCCAGCTGCAATCCGCCCAGTTCTTGTGCGGCAAGCGGGCCGCAGGAAATAGTCTTCGCCATGTCCGGGTCATACATCTTCAATGAAACTGCCTTCTCGCCGGTTTCCAGCCGCAGCGTGGACACCTTCATGCCCATGCGATGCCCTGGATTGGTCAGCCGAACTGGAAAATCGGTGACATCATCGGGCAAGGCATGGCAAAAATCCTGGAGCCAACGCCCGAATTCGCTGTCGTGGACCAGTTGTTTGCTTGCGCTCGCGTCGACAAAATCGGTGGCAAATCGTTGTTGTAGAACGGCTGCTTTTGCGGCATCGATATGTTTGCGCGCCCGCGAAACGTCGGTCATCACGCTTTCATTTTCCAGCCATTGTTCGACCAGATGCCGGCACTCGATCCGGGTTCCCGGTGCCGACGTGAAAAAGTTCGGTATGGTGTCCAGCGTGCGAATTGCACCGTCATGGCGCGCGGTCAAGTCTTGCAAGCGCGCCATTCCAGGTTCGAAGGGGGAGATTCTCGGCGCAGGACTCGAATGCGTACTGGCATCCGAAGCACGGTGGGCAATCTGCTCAACACGGGCCAGCAGGGCCGACGCGGCTTTCTTGATGTTCGAGTTGGCGGCATGGCCTGCCTTGCTGATGCCATTGAACAGCAGTTGTCTTCGATTGCGATCCTGTTTGTTGCGCAAGTCGGGCAGGGGGCCAGGTCCGCTGCGCTCGGCCTGGCGTGCGGCGGGCGTGGGCGAGCGATGTGCGTCGGCCCGGTTCGCCAGTTCCACCAGTTGGTTCGCCGCCAGCGAGCGGAGCTTGTTGAGCATGATTTCTTCACCATCGATGATCTGAGGATGAGTCGCTGGTTGCTGCGTGGCAGTTCCACTGTTCCACGCGTATTTTTGCCGAGCCAATGCTATCAGTCGTCGTGACCGACATGGGTTGTAGATCGTGGGGTGAATCCTGCCGAGCGCGTTCAGCTGACCGCGCGGGCGCGCAAACTTCAGCTGACCGCGCGGGCGCGCAATCTTCAGCTGACCGCGCGTGCGCGCGAGACCGAGACGGCGGCAGGCTGGCCCTTGGGGCCGTAGACACTGGTATTGGGAACCGTATGGTTCAGTGACTGCAGCGCAAACTGGTTGCGCGACATTTGCCGGGTTATCAGCACACCGTTGGTCTGGTTGAGTTCCTTGGCAGTGCGGGCCAGCACAAGCAGGCCGTTCCAGGCCTTCACCGACGGGCTGTCAGCTGTCAGGCGCTTGGTCCATTGCTGCATGCCTTCTTCACTTTCGGGATAGCCGGCGGCCGACAGGGCGCGGTGGCGCGCCAGGGCCTGTTCCGTCATCGAGCCAACCAGGCGGGCTTTTTCCATCAACAAAGCCATCACGCCTTCCGCATCGAGGTCGACCAGCCGCTCGCTTTCGCGCTGCAGGGTCAACACCAGCTGCTCGGCCAGCGCAGTTTCCTGCGCCAGGCCTGCTCCGGGACTGGCAAGCGTGGGTACCGCTGAATCAGAAACCGAACCTGCGCCTAGCTGTGACATGCTTTATCCCTTGCGTGTATGGATCAAATCCTTGATGGTATCGATCAAGCCAGCCGCCACCTTTTCCGCATCCACCTTGAAGGTGCCGTCGGCGATTGCTGCCTTGATTTCTTCAACCTTTGCTGCATTGAAAATCGCACTGCCGCCATTGGCTTTTTGATTGGCCAATACCTTCGATTCATCTGACAGCACCACGCTTGCCGAAGCAACCGGTGCCAGGTCCATCTTGTCGGCCGCCTTGCTGGTGCGGGCCTGGGAGGCTGCGGCTTCGACCGCGTCGTTCTTGCCATTCAGGTCACTGATTTTCATGACTTCACCTAATGTTTGTTGCGCCTGGCCGGGTGCGGCCACCAAATTGTGCTGTTTCCAGCCCGGAAATCGTGTTCTTGTCTCTGTAACGACAGCCTGGGCAAAAACTTTAACGACAATTTATCAAGCACTTGCTCAACATTCCTCAGGTTTCTTGCAACCCGATTCCGGACTCTGCTGCACCGGGCTCGACGCTTCTCGCTCGAGCCCAATTGCGGCGAATGCCGCAGGGCAGATCCGTATTCTAAACGGTTTGCTGCAGCCACTGCCGCGCTGCCACACGTTCTGGCTGCCGGCCTGGCTGCAAGACCGTCCCGAGCGCCGCCGGCCAGCCTGCTTGCACAGTGTGCCTAATAGTTAACCGTGATGATGCCACCCATCGATGCCAGGCCGCTGACCACCTGGCCGCTGGCAGTGCGCGCCTGCACCATCTGGCCTTCGGACGCATTGGCCAGCGCGCGCCCTTCGGTGGAAACCGAAAAGCCCGGGCCATTGGAGATGACCCGCACCATCTGGCCCTGCTGCACGGCCTGCTGCATCTTCATGCCATCGATGCGCAGCGGTGCACCGGCCTGTACCGAGCGCGTCAGCGTGCGCCCGATTGCCTGCGCCGGGTCGGTGATGATGCCGGCGGGCAGGGAGGTCAGGTCGCCCTGGCTTTTCATGATGTCGTTCTGGGTAATGGTCTGGCCCTGCGACATGGGCGCGCTGGCGCTCCAGTAGTCGCCCTGCACGCGCACCGTGGCGCCAACGTAGATAACCCAGGGCGAGGGCACATTGCAGCGCACGCCCACCGAAGTCTTGCCCCAGGCACGGCTGCCGCTTGGCAGGAATGGCAACAAGGCAGCACATGCAGCCAGGTTCAGGCGCGGGTCGATGGTGCCGACACTGATGCTGATCTTGCCGGGCAGTCCGACTGACTGGTCATGCAGGAATTGTTCAACCGCTTCACGAACGGGTGCCGATTGCTGGCGCGCCGCAGCTGGCGCGGCAAGGGGCTCGGCAGTCTGGGCCATGACCGCTGCCGGGGCGCCGAGTTGCGCCGCCACGCAGACAACGGCGATGGCAGAACGCAGGCGGCCGACTGTACGCCCGACCGCGGCGGCCGGTGGCGGACAAGCCCCGGCATTGCCGCCAATGCCGCACAGCGCAACTTGCACCACGGATGAGGAAAGGCAGGGCAGCCTTGCCGACCAGCGCATCGCCCCGGCCAGGGCCTTGCCGGAGCCTGGTCGTATTGCCAAAAATGCAGTCAGTCGTGCAGCCAGTTCCATCGTCAGGTAAGCGGTTTTCTCCATGGCGCCATGGTACGCAAACGGGTGTTTCCCAAAAGCTTGAACAGCCCGTTGTTTCGCATCCTAATCGGCCGATGATCGCTTGTCCCGACTCCTTAAACTCAAACGTACACCAATCCCGATTCCAGTAAATTGTTGTTCCTGGGAAATTTGTGGGAGGCAAACGGTC
>JBPBPY010000448.1:0-6482 GCA_050954505.1 Janthinobacterium lividum | reverse complement strand
CCCAATGCTGATCGCCCAGCATGCATCGGCGAGCCGATCCGCCCGGCAGTGCGTGAAATCCTGGCACCACTATAATTGTCCCACCATCGACAAACCTCTGCCAACCTCATGACACCAACCGTTTCGAACTGGCTCGACTTTCTCATCACGCAGCATGCCGTGCTTGGTCAAACAGCCACGCCAGCCACACCGGCCACCCCAGCCTTCGCGCAGCCAGCGCCGGCAGGCAACACCGCGGCAACGCCAGTTGCCACGCCGGCAGCGGCGCTGGGCGAAGTGGTCGGCTTCGGTGTGCAGGCACCAGGCCGCGACGGCTTCGTGGCGCCGCTGACCGACCTGGGTCTGATCGCCGCAGCCGGTGACGACGCTGCCAGCTTCCTGCATGGCCAGCTGACCAACGATGTCGAACACCTCGATCTCGGCCACGCCCGCCTGGCTGGCTACTGCACGCCCAAAGGCCGGCTGCTGGCAACCATGCTGATCTGGAAGACCGGCGACGCGATCCTGCTTTGCCTGCCGCGTGAAATCCAGCCTGCAATCCAGAAACGGCTGCAGATGTTCATCATGCGCGCCAAGGCAAAGCTGGCCGATGTCGCTGACACTGAAGTGGTGCTCGGGCTGGCCGGCCCTGCCAGCTCGCTGGCACTGGCGCACTGGTTCGAACAGATGCCGCAGGCGCCCTATGCAAAGGCGGATTCGCGCGCCGGCACCCTGATCCGGCTGGCCGACGCCGATGGGGCGGCGCGCTATCAGTGGATCACCACAGTGGAAATTGCGCAGCAGGCCTGGGCACGGCTGACCGAGACACTGGAGCCGAAACCGGCCAGCGCCTGGCGCCGGCTCGACATCCTGGCCGGCATACCGCAGGTAACCCGCGCAACGCAGGAACAGTTCGTGCCGCAGATGATCAATTACGAAGCCATTGGCGGGGTCAACTTCAAAAAGGGCTGCTACCCAGGGCAGGAAATTGTCACGCGCAGCCAGTATCTCGGCAAGCTCAAGCGGCGCATGATTCTGGCCAGCGTTGCAAAGGACGTTCTGGAGCGGGCGCTGGCAAGCGCCGGGCGCGAGGCATCGGATGCGGATGCGGCAGCAGGCCATGCCGATGCCGCTGCAGCGCATGCCGGAACCGAGGTCTTTTCCAGTACCGACCCGCAGCAGCCATGTGGCATGCTGGTCAATGCGGAACGTGCGGCAGATGGCGGCCTGGACTGCCTGGTGGAAATCAAGACCGCCATGCTCGAGGCCGGCACCTTGCACCTGGGTTCGGCCGATGGCATGCAGATTCTGCCTTCCACCCTGCCCTACCTGGTTCCTGAACCGGATTGACGCTCGAAACGCCTGCCGCCGACGGCGTGCCTGTCCATACAATGGAACACTACATCTATTACCAGGTCAGCGCCGTCCACAGCGCCGCGCTGGAGCAAACTGTCCTGGCCATGCAGCAGCGTCTGCGCGCCAGCCTGCAAGTCGACACCGGTTTGAAGCGCCGGCCAGGGCATGACGGAGGTGCTTGGACCTACATGGAAGTGTATCTGGGCGTGCCGGCCGGCTTCGAGGCCGTGCTGGCGCAGGCAGTCCAAGAGGCTGGCGTATTGCCGCTCACCCTCGGCACGCGCCATGTCGAATTGTTCGAAGAGATAGTGCCATGTGCCTGATCGTTCTGGCCTGGAAGGTTCTGCCCGATACTTCCTTGCTGGCGGCAGCCAACCGCGATGAATTTTATGCACGCGCAGCGCTGCCGGCCCATTGGTGGCAGGACCGCAGCGGCGTCTATGCCGGGCGCGATCTCGAAGGCGGCGGCACCTGGTTGGGCATCAGCCGCAGCGGCCACTTTGCTGCACTGACCAATGTGCGTGCGCCGGCCGATTACCGCGCCGATGCACCCACGCGTGGCAGTCTGGCCAGCGATTTCCTGGCCGGCAGCATCAGTGCCACCGCCTATGCCGCGCAACTGGCAGCAGCGGCAGATCCGTACAATGGCTACAACCTGCTGGTAGCGGACGGGCAAGACCTGGTGTGGTACTCGAATGCACAAGGTGCCGCCGACGACGCCCGCAATGGCCGGCCGCTGGCAGCGGGAATCTACGGTCTCTCGAATGCCGGTCTCGATACGCCGTGGCCGAAGGTCGTGCGCACCAAGGCGCAGTTTTCCAGCCTGCTGTGCCAGGGCGCCAGCAGCGCTGCCTGTTTTGACATGCTGGGCGATACATCCCGGGCCGCAACGCGTCATCTGCCCGATACCGGCGTGGGGCTGGCGCGTGAACGCCTGCTCTCTGCGGTCCTGATCGAATCGCCCGACTATGGCACCCGGGTGTCGACACTGGTACGCATGCGCGACGGCGAGCCCGGCACCTTGATCGAACGGTTGCGGCATTGACGCAACAGCGGCGCCGAAGCTCAGGCGTGCGCTTGCACCTGCCCTTCAGCCGGCGAAGTCATGGGCCATGCTCACGTGGCTTATGCCGGCCTCCATGTAAGGTTCGCCCTGGGGCACAAAACCGTGGCGTTGATAGAACGGCAGGGCATGCGCCTGGGCGCTCAGCACCACGGCAGCGTCGCCACGCGCGCGCGCCTGCTGCATCAGGGCCTGCAACAGCAGACCGCCCACACCCGTGCCGCGGGCGGCGCGCGAGACGGCCATGCGGCCGATATGGCCGTCGGGCAGCAAGCGGCCGGTGCCGATCGGCTCGCCGTTGGCGTTGCACGCCACCGCATGCAGGCTGACGGCATCCATGTCATCCCATTCCAGTTCGACCGGAATGGCTTGCTCGGTAACGAACACTTCATCACGCACGGCACGCGCGGCGCGTTGCTGCATGCTCCAGTTGCCAACGCTGATCTTGACTGTCATGGGAAAATCGCTTTTCTGCTGGTTGTTTGGTGGTTGATGGTGCTCGTCATGTTGAAATGATCCAGTCGTCCTGATTTCAACGGCCGGCGTGCCAAAGCACCGGAGCACCGGATCGCAAGAGCGCGAATATGCTTATGGGAATTGTATCGTCGCCGCTGAAAGCGTGCGCGCCTATAATGGCCCGGACGCTTGCCAGCTGCTGTTTTCCAGCTGCTGTTTGCCAACTGCGCATTCGAACACGAAAGGAAATCAATTGCACACCACAACGCCATCGTTGGCCTGGAAAAAAACCATCATCCTGGCACTGGCATCGCTTGTCGCAGCCGGTAGCGCCGTACGCGCCAGTGCCGCCGATCTGCTCGAAACGGTGAAGTCACGCGGTGTCTTGAAGATTGCCGTCGAGGGCACCTACCCGCCGTTCAACTTCAAGGATCCCAAGACCGCCCAGCTCGAGGGCTTTGATGTCGACGTTGCCAGACTGGTGGCGGCAAAACTGGGGGTCAAGGCAGAATTCACCACCATTGAATGGAGCGGCATCCTGGCCGGTCTGTCGGCAGACAAGTACGACGTCATCGTCAACCAGGTGGGCATCACGGCCAAACGCGAAGAAGCCTTCGATTTCTCGGCACCCTACACGGTCTCGAGTCCGCAGCTCATTGTCAACAAGTCCAGCAGCGCCAGCTACAAAAGCCTGCAGGATTTGAAAGGCAAGAAACTCGGCGTCGGCCAGGGAAGCAATTTCGAACAAAAGGCCAAGGCAGTGCCCGGCGTTGAAGTACGCACCTATCCGGGCGCGCCGGAATACCTGGCCGACCTGGCTGCTTCACGCATCGATGCTGCACTCAACGACAGCCTGATGGTTGCTTATCTGGTCAAGACCTCGCCCTTGCCGATCAAGCCAGGTGCCATCATTGAAGGCTCGGTCGACAAGATGGGCATCCCGTTCAGGAAAGGCAATCCGAAATTCAAGGCCGCCATCGACAAGGCAATTGGCGAAGCCATTGCCGACGGCAGCCTGAAAAAGGTGTCGGTAAAATGGTTTGGCATCGACGTCAGCCAGGCGCCGAGATAAACCTGCATTTCGCCTGACTCTGTCCTGCGCCAGGCAGACCGGTCCCAGACGCAGTTCACCGCACCGCGATTGCCATTGTCAGTGCAACGCCCGTGAAGGCGGTGGCCGCAGTGAAGGCCACGGAGGCTATGGAGCCCACGGCGGCCGCAGTGGCCCGGGACCGAAAACAGGGTGGATCACATCTTCAATGTCCTGCGTTTGCCACGCAGGACATTTTTTGCTTTCAAGGACCCGATGGAATTACTCGAGTTGTTGCAGATCGCCGCACCGATCATGCTCAGGGGTGCCGGCTATACGCTGGTGTTTGCCGTGGCGGCCATGTTCTTCGGCCTGCTGCTGGCCATGTTGCTGGCCGTCGCACGCATTTCTGCGCTACCGCTGCTGCGCCAGGCAGCCGCTGTCTATGTCAGCCTGATGCGCGGCACACCGCTGCTGGTCCAGGTGTTCATCATCTACTATGGCTTGCCCAGCATCGGCATCGTTTTCTCGCCATTCGCAGCGGGCATCCTGGCGCTGTCGCTCAACGCCGGCGCCTATCTCTCGGAAACCATGCGCGGTGCCATTCTCGGTATTGGACGGGGCCAATGGGCTGCCAGTCACAGCCTGGGCATGACCAACCTCCAGACCCTGCAGCACATCATTTTTCCGCAGGCGGTGCGCATTGCCGTACCGGGGCTGAGCAATACCCTGATCAGCCTGATCAAGGACACTTCCCTGGTGTCGGTAATCACGGTGACGGAACTGATGCTGGCCACCAAGGAAGTCATTGCCATCACCTTTCGTCCTTTGCCGCTGTATGTCGCAGCGGCGCTGGTGTACTGGCTGTTGTCGGTCTGCTTCGAACTGCTGCAGCATCGTCTCGAGCGCAGGCTCAACCGCGCAATGGACCCGCAGCGCGGCAACTGAACGGAAGGTAGCAGCCCTGCATCGGCGCAGCAGCTGGAATGAAAAAAGACCGGCACTGCAAGCTGCAATGCCGGTCTTTCAAGATACATGCTGACAAGGTCAGCGGGCGCTGCCCCAGCCAGGCCGGCACAGCAAGCGCTGGCCAACCTGACTGAAACGACAGAGCCGATCAGCGTGGTGCGCGCACCAGGGCTGGGGTCTTTTGCTCGCCTGGCTTGCCGAACAACAGTTGCACGACAACCGCAACGGCAACGTTCAGGACCAGGGCGATGATGCCGGTGTAGATGGTGTACGGATCACCGTTGACCATGAAGGTGTGGACCGGCTTGATACCGTCGGAGAGCACCATGAAGCTGCCCGCCACGATACCTACTGCCCAGCCCGACAGCAGCGCGTTGGCGCCGAACCAGGTCACGAACAGGCCGAAGACGACGGCCGGGAATGTTTGCAGAATCCATGCGCCACCCAGCAATTGCAGGTCCAGTGCGAACTTGGTCGGCAAGAACAGGATGAACACCACTGCACCGAACTTGACCACCAGCGAAACCAGCTTGGCAACCTTTGCTTCACCCTTGGCATCGACGTTTGGATTGACATACGGCTTCCAGAAGTTGCGGGTAAACAGATTGGCTGCACCGATCGACATCACCGCTGCAGGCACCAGGGCGCCGATGGCGATGGCGGCAAAGGCGAAGCCGGCAAACCAGCTCGGGAACATCGAGTTGAACAGCGCCGGCACCACGTCGTTGTTGCTGGTGACCTTGATGTTGGCAGCGTAAGCCATGTAGCCCAGCAAGGCGATCAGGCCCAGCAGCACGGTGTAAATCGGCAGGAACACTGCATTCTTGCGGATGGTATCGGCACTCTTGGCGGCAAAGATGCCGGTCAGGGTGTGGGGATACATGAATGCAGCCATGGCCGAGCCAAGCGCCAGCGTGGCGAACGGCAGGATTTGCGCCGCTTTCAGTGTCAAGCCGGTATTGCCGCCCTTGATGGCAAATGCATCGCCGGCAGTGCGGAAGACCACACCGTAGCCGCCCAGTTTCATTGGCACGTAGACCACCGCCACGATCACGACGATATAGATCATGATGTCCTTGACGAAGGCGATCAGCGCCGGTGCCCGCAGGCCGGCCGAGTAGGTATACAGCGCCAGGATCACGAAGGCAGCCAGCAAGGGCAATTCACCGGTGATGCCGAGCGCCTTGATGACCACTTCCATGCCGATCAGTTGCAGGGCGATGTAAGGCATGGTGGCAACCACGCCGGTCAGGGCAATGGCGAACTCGAGCTTGCGCGAACCATAGCGGCCATACACGACGTCGCCAGCAGTAACGTGCCCGGCCTTGGCCGCTGCATGCCAGAGTTTCGGCATGATGGCGAAAACGATCGGATACACCAGGATGGTGTACGGCAGTGCGAAGAAACCATAGGCGCCCACGGCATACACCAGCGCTGGCACAGCGATGACGGTGTAGGCGGTGTAGAAGTCGCCGCCGACCAGGAACCAGGTGATCCAGGTACCGAAGTTGCGGCCACCTAGGCCCCACTCGTCCAGATGCTCACCCTTGTGCGCCTTGCCACCTTGCCATTTCGATGCCACGAAACCCAGTACGGTGACCAGAACAAAAAAGAACAGAAAGACGGACA